>JAHEZA010000649.1 GCA_023251335.1 Chitinophagaceae bacterium
TGAAAAAGCATTAAAAAATTGTTGATTGGTGTACCCGGAAACCTGGTCATCAATATTTACACCAGTATATGGAATAGCTGTCTTGTCATTTCTCCCATCCATCATATCATAAAATAATCCAACAGGCAACCAAGAAAATTTAGCAGATGAAAAGGGGACAAAATTCTCTATTACGTTTAAGTGGCTGCTAAATCCCGCAATAGGATTATTGTTTGTATAGTCTCCGCCGCCGAACGAGAACTTATCTTCACTGCTTGTTAGTTTATATTTTTTATCAGCAAGATATTCCCCGATATATTCTGCCCAACTTTCTCCCAGGGCTATTATTGCAGATTGCGAATTAGAACCATCGCCATAAGGTGAATAGCCAGATGAAAAGTTATTAACTATTTCAAAAATTTCTGCATTTACAAACGAAGCGTACCAGCTATTTCCCAACGCGGCGTAATGGGCGGAATGTGTGAGTTCATGATAGGTTGCTTCTTTTATCCGGTCTGATAATAATTGTGTAATATCCCTGTGTCCATCGGTTTCATAGCGATATCCTATTACCATGTCCATCTGCGCTTTTATAATTTCTATTACGTTATATACTATTGATGCCACGTTTGATATACGGTATAAAACATATTGCGTTGCAAGATTAACCGTCGCTCGCTTTCCAAACATGGGAGTTGCTCCTCCGCTTCCAGCCATAGCGGCTTTTGAAACAAAAATCTTAAGGCCTTGGGGAGGTAAGCCAATATTTTCAGATGTAGCATAATCGCGGTACTCCTGCACAGAATTATGCACTGTAGCAGCCGTCCAAAACATATTGCCCTTAGCACCATAATCTGAATACTGTATAAATGTATAAGGGATATTACTTTTATCCCCGCTAAAAATTCCAAACGTTTTTTTGACAGGGAAAAACATCTGCCAAAGTCTTATCCCTCTCACATTCCGTATCTGTGCATCATCATTTTTAAACTTTAGGGCAACCCTTACTTTGTGTTTAAAATGTTTTGTGAATACAAAATGACCGCTATTATCAGTAAAGGTTCTTTCTATTTTAAACCATCTTCTCGCTACCACCCGCGCTTTGCGTACCCCCACATTGGTACCTAAATTGGTGTCATGTACAAAAATATTACCAGCAGGTATGGCTGCGTCAGGCGCTGGGGGTGGAGGTGGCGTTATCCCGGACACGCATTCTGTTCCATTCCAATAATATCCATCCGGGCAATAATTGGGCACACATTTTTTTAAATCAATATCCCAATGATTTCCCATTCCGCAATCAGGTACATGCTGTGTATTCGGATGCACTACATTGCCATTCATTGATGCCATTTGCAGGTTAAGGCTGTCTTGTATAGAAGCCAATCTTTCCGCTTCTGTTTCTACTGCAGTATATTGATCATCCGGAATATTTATCTGTGCCAGCGTTTGATGTTGAATGCCCGCCGGAAAAGTAAAGTTCGCCGGTACTACAGCGTATTGCCATGTAGGCATCGAATCGGGTATGGAGGGATCCTGGTAATAGTCTCCTTCATAAGTTACATCATAATCAACAGGGGTATCAAAAAGTTCCAGGCCTTGCGCATCCATCGTTGAATCCAGGAAAGCCAGTTGGGCGGTAGTTGGCAAAAAACAAACGTACCAATTATTAACTACGGCCAAACTGCCGCTGACGCCCAGGTTGGTATAAGCCTGTTGCATGTTGGGTATCAGGTATGGATTGGTGAGTTTTACTCCCAATGTAGTTGGCCTTTCTATCGAGTCATTATCAATAGGAACAAATGGAGCGGATACTAATTGAAAAGAACCGAAAGCAAGCGATGCCGCATTTTTTTCTAAAAGAGCCGTGCCGTCTTTCGATGGTTGTAGTTCTATTTTTTGGCAGGAAATAATAGTGCCATAAAAAATTAAGAACAGGCAGCTAATCAGTGTTGATGTTTTCATGTTGGATTTCTTTGGTACCTTAAAACTAAGAATATTTTTTATTGCCGGGAAATTTTTTCTGAAAAAAATGTGGGTATATGGAAAAGAAAGATCGCAATGAATGATAAACACCGATAAAAAGTCTTTTGTTTAACGCATCTCTATCTCGTCAAATTTAAAATTT
>JAHEZA010000650.1 GCA_023251335.1 Chitinophagaceae bacterium
AATCCTCATCAAGCCATGAAATGGTAAATGGCTGAGTAGCGTGAAGGCTGCTCAAAGCAGATTCTACGCGGTTTTCCAATGTAGTTTTATCACCTTCCGTTTGAACATACAAATAGGTATATGCATCCTTGTGTGTCCTGAAAGCCAGTGGCTTTATAGGTATGCCGGCACTTTCATAATGAAAATCTTTAAGTACTCCTGTTATTTCCAACTGGGTCGAGTCATTCAACCATAATTTTTCCCCAACAGCTTTCGCCGCATTTGTAAAGCCCAAAGTATGCGCTGCTTTTTGATTCAATAGAATATATTGCTATTTCTCTCCTGGTATTCCATTCGAAAAATTTCTTCCTGCAACAAAATCAAAATCCATAGATGAAATGAAATTGGCATCTGCATAATAATAGTTTAAGCCGATCGCATCTTTTTTATTGCTTAGCCAAAAAGGCGCATTCATGCCATTAAAATGTTTGGTAAAATTTGCCGAAGTGGCAGCAACCGATTTTACGCCGCTTACATCGGTTATTTTTTGCGCTGCTATCTTTTCATCAAAACCGTTCAGGGGAATAACCATCATATTGTTTTTCGTAAATCCCGGATTGGCTTTTGCCATAAAAGAAAACTGCCTGGTAAATGCAAACAGAAAAATAATGATCGTAAGTGAAAGGCTATATTGAAAAACAACAAGTGTTTTTTGAAGGCTGACTTTCCCTAATAATTTCGCGGTTGATAAATTTTTAAGAACCCGCAATGGCGTAAAAGCTGATAATACCCAGGCGGGCGCAATTCCCGCAAGAAGCCCTGTAAATAAGGCATACACTAAAGACCATGCTATAAATGCTGTGTTGTAATGAAATGAAGAAGGTATAAATTCATAGTCGTCATTAAATGGTGCATAGCGCACGATAAAGGAAAGTATGAACCATGCAAATGCAAGCGACAGCAATGATAACAAAACAGATTCAAAAACATATTGTACAAAAACCTGTGACCGTTTTGCCCCCACGATTTTTCTTATCCCTACTTCTTTTGCCCGAGTTAATGCACGGGCAATTGTAAGGTTGGTATAATTAAAACAAGCGGCAAGTAAAATGAGTAATGCGAAGCCAACTTCAAAATATATTTTAGCCCATGAGGTTCCACCGCCGCTATCGTTATCAAGATTACCGGCAGCCGGTGTTATTTTAGATAAGGGTTGAATATGAAATGAACTTTCGCCTTCTTTATTTTCGTTGTTTAAATTATTGGCAATTGCATTAAGCTGCGATTGAAGCGCGCCGGTGCCCGTATTTTTCTGTAATAAAACGTAAGTGTAAGCGCTGTTGAAAGCAAACCAGTCAGACGATTTTTTAGAAAGCAGTTTATTATTTTCTATTTGTGCGACTGTGCTGTAAGATGCATAGGCATCGTAAGCAAGTTGTGTTTTTCCGGGCGGGTTATTCATAACACCGGTAACAATAAAAGGAGTTCCATTTTCCATCTTTATTACTTTGCCCAACACATCGTCGCTGCCAAAAAATTTATCTGCAGTTATTTTATTCAGGATAATGGAATTAGGTTGCTGTAAGGCTGTTGCTGCATTTCCTGAGGCCAGCGTAAAACCGAATATTTTAAAAAAGGAAGGTTCAGTAAATACGCCGTTTATATTCAGCTCCTTACCATTTGCGGTTGCTTTTCCATTTAAAGCAGGATATATGTTTACAGCTTCTTCAACAATATTTTTTTCTCTTAATAAAGCCTGATCCAATGGTAATGGCGTGCTGGCCAATTGCCATTTTTCACCACCTTTTTTATTGTATTCAGAAGTGATGCGGTAAGTGCGTCCTGGTGAAGGATGAAATTTATCATAGCTTAATGCATCCTGTGTTCGAATAAGAATCATTAAGCCAACAGACATGCTTAGCCCAAGCCCAAAAATGTTAATAAAAGTGGTGAGCTTATTTTTTGCGAAATTTCTTAAAACAATTTTTAAATAGCTTTTAAACATTTCATTTTCGTTTAATGATTAATGTTACTTTGTAGTAAACTAACCAATTTTCTAAATTCCTGTTTTCCTCATTTACACATTTTTTCATTTGACTCTACTCACTTCTCAAACTATCCACCGGAT
>JAHEZA010000651.1 GCA_023251335.1 Chitinophagaceae bacterium
CACCGCCTATAATATCGTATTGTACTGCGAGGCATATTGATCGGTTTTTTCTCCCTGCCAGGTATAGGTCCAGCCTCCGTTTAAACAACGCATTGAATTAGCATTAGGTCCGGTTACCAATACTTTAGCTGTTTTTGGCAAAGGCAAAATATGGTTACTGTCTTTTAAAAGAGTGATAGATTCCGCAGCAGTATTGTATGATGCTTTTTGAAATGCTTCGCTTCCGAATTTCGGGTAATCCTTAACGTAAGTCACAGGTATTTGAAAAAGTTTCAATTCTTCTTTCACTCTTAAAATTCTTGTTACCGCATCGTCAATCCTGCTCATCGGCACTTTCCCTTCTTTTACCAATGCGATTAAGTCTGTGCAAAATTCTTTGTAATTGTAAGGAATCATTGACATATCAATGCCAGCGTTAATGGATAGCATCGTGGCATCTTTTATATTTTTTGCGACGTGGTCGCGACGATAAACATTTTCTATATCCTGCCAGTCACTTACTACGAAACCGGTAAAGCCCAATTCCTTTTTAAGAATGTCGGTAAGAATATGTTTATTAATGTGGGTAGGAATACCATTAATTAACGCTGAATTTACCATCACCGTTCTGGCACCTGTTTTTATGGCTGCGGCAAACGGAGGCAAATGATATTCACGAAGATAGTGTTCCGGAATCCAGGAATCTGTTCTGTCGTGCCCGGATTTTGGATCTGAATAATCCATGAAATGTTTGATGCTTACTGCTAATTTATCTTTACTTCCCAATGGATTTTGCACACCTTTTATAAACTCAACACCCATTTGACCGTCCAGGTAAGGATCTTCACCATAATCTTCCCAGATACGCGGCCACTCGGGGTTTGTGCCCAGGTCGAGCACGGGAGAAAAAGTCCAGGGAACACTTGCCGCTCTGGATTCATAGGCGGTGATAACTCCTGCATTATATATCAACTCACGGTTCCAGGTAGCCGATTGTCCAATTTCCTGCGGAAAAAGTGTAGCGTCCAATACATAATTACACCCATGATTATCATCTAATCCATACAAAACAGGAATCTTCATTTTTGTTTCGTTTGCTGCCTTCTGAATTTGTTCCACTACCTCATTCCACTGTGCAGCTTTTAAAGGCGCTCCGGGAGAATTTAAAATGGACCCGATTTTATAATTAACAACAGCATCTTTCAATTTAGCCTGATCAAAAATGAAATTTGAACCTTCAATTTTTCCTAATGATTCCACAGATACCTGTGCCATTTGTCCCACTTTTTCTGCAAGCGTCATCTTCTTTACTAATGCATTTACCTTAGCATTTACAGCAGCTTCGTTGGTTTGTGCCATACTCATTGATGGTGATAAAATAATGGCACAACAGAAAATAAAACTGATTTGGTTCATTCTTTTTAAGCGGTTCATTGTGGCTGTTTGGTTTTTATTTTTAAAGTGAAAAATATTTTTTTGGCTTACAGAATAAAGCGCAAACTAATTCAGTTTCTTGCCTTCCAACCTTATTAGAAAACACGTTATTTTTTTTAAAACCTTATTACCTTATTCTGCTTGAATTAATTGTTTTCAGATTTGTTTCTACTAAGGTTGTTTAATCCTATCTACTTCAAAATTATTTGAGTCAATTCTTCAATCTCCATTACTCCCAGAACACTCATTCAGACATATCCGTGTTACTTACAAAAGCAATTTTTTTGCTATCAGGCGACCACGATGGTGTATTGATTGTTCCCTGTCCTCCATACAAATACGCGATCACTTTTAGCGGTCCGCCGGATGCCGGCATCATGCGCAGGTAAACATGTTTGTAAAAAGGATGATCGTCCGGCTGTACTTCGTCTTTTAAAAACGTGATGCAAACAATCCATTTGCCATCGGGCGAAACGTGCGCAAACCAATTGTTATAATTATCATTAGTCAACTGTTCCTGATCACTTCCATCAGTTTTCATACGCCACAATTGCATCAGCCCGCTACGTACCGAATTAAAATAAATGTACTTCCCATCAGGGCTGTATTCCGGTCCATCATCCAATCCGGGAGCTGTCGTCAATTGAATTTCGTTTCCTCCATCTGCTGGGATTTTATAAATATCAAAACCGG
>JAHEZA010000162.1 GCA_023251335.1 Chitinophagaceae bacterium
TGGCAGTAAAAAAGGCAAATATCGACGCGGGTACCAGCCCGGCAGATGCCGCAACCGCAGTGAAGAATGTAAATAAAGGATACAGTACCGATTGGCAGGATCAGATATTTCAGACGGGTATCAGTCAAAATTATAATCTTGGTTGGGGTGTTTCCCGTAAATCAACGGATTTACGTTTGAGTGGTTCTTATGATGACATCAATGGTACGGTGAAAACCAGCGGCCTTAAAAGATTAACGGGGCGCGCGAATCTTACTCAAAAGTTCATCAATGATAGATTGAGATTTGATGTAGCCCTCACCTATTCTAATGTAAAAAACAGCTATGCGCCCGTTACCAACAGCGCGGGATACCAGGGAAGTTTGATAGGGGCTGCTATCGCGTTCAATCCTACTTATCCTGTATATAATCCCGATGGCTCTTTCTTTGATCCACTAGATGGTAATAGAAATCCTGCTGAAATGCTATCTTATTTTACGGACAATGATGTTAACAATCGCTTTTTAACCAGTGTGAGCGGTTCTTTCGAAATTACGAAAGGATTAACTTTTAAATCAACCTTTGGGTATGACGATGCAACGAGTGAGAGATTGTCGTATGCTGATCCGCGGTTAAGTTCCAATGCTTTTGGTGGGACAACGAATGTGTTCGGTAAAGACCTCAGCAATCCAATCACAGGAAATGGCCGGGGCGTTAAACAAAATGTAGATTTGAAATCAATCTTGGCTGAGCAGACCTTAACCTATGATAAAGCATTTTCAAATTCTAACCTTAATGTGGTAGGAGGTTTTTCTTATCAAAATGCTGAATATAATTACAAAGGAAGAGTAGGCTGGGGCCTTGGCACACCGGTAACGGGACCAAAAGATACTTACCAAAAAGACTTTGACCAGTATAAAAACTACTACGATTATGTTCCTGATTATACAAAAGAAGAACTACAATCATTTTTTGGAAGGATCAATTATACCATAGCAGACAAGTATTTTTTAACAGCCACCGTTCGTAGTGATGGCAATTCAAAGTTTGGTTCTGAGAATAAGTATGGAACTTTCCCCGCATTCGCAGCCAAGTGGGCACTGAACAAAGAAAATTTTGCTGCGAATTCGATCGGTAAAATCTTTAGTGAGTTTGCTATAAGAGCCAACTACGGAACGGTAGGAAGTTCAGATGGAATCGGCGCTTATGACGCGTTGGACATTCGTCAGGCATACCTTGGTACTTCAGGAGGCGTCGATACTCAATTTGTTCACCAGGGCAATAACAAACTACAATGGGAAACAGCGACTACAACCGGCGCAGGTCTGGATTTTGCAATCGCGAACAACAAACTTTCCGGAACAATAGATTATTTTTATACCAAAAGAAAAAATATCTTGTTTTATGGGCCGACTCCCGGAGGATTTTCAGCAACGACAAACTATTTTTCAAACCTGCCTGGATATGTTGAAAACAGTGGCTGGGAATTTAGTTTTAATTACAAGGCAATCGAAGGGAAAAAATTCACATGGACAATTGGCTACAACATGACTTTCTTGCATAACGAGGTCAAAGATTTCAATGTAATTGTGAATACCGGGCAAGTTCATGGACAGGGCCTTTCCGGCGCTTATGCACAAACCATCCAGGATGGCTATCCGTTATTTACCTGGAAAATGCCCACTTTCCTTGGGTTTGACGGCAATGGAGATGCACGATATGCCAACGGAGGCAAAGATGAATTACAGGGAAGTGCATTGCCTAAGTTTCTGGCAGGACTTACTAATAACTTTACGTTGGGAAGGTGGAATGCCAGTGTATTCGTGAATGCGGTTACCGGATTTTATGTCTATAATAATACCGCCAACGCATTGCTCTTAAAGGGCAGTGTAAAGACCGCGCACAATATAGATTACGCAACAGCAAACAGTCCTGAGGATCCTATCAATCCTGGTAGCGTATCTACCCGCTTTCTTGAAAAAGGCGATTTTATAAGGATATCAAATGCAAGCATTGGTTATTCTTTTGACGTTAAGAGTAAGGTGATACATACATTGTCAGTGAATGCTACCGGTCAAAATCTCGCCTTATTTACCAATTATTCAGGGCTTGATCCGGAAGTGAATGTTGATAAAGCTATAAATGGATACCCCTCAAGAGGCTTTGATTACGCCGGTTATCCTAAATCAAGAATTTTTACGCTTGGTGTAAATGTGGGATTTTAATTATAACAGTAAAAAATTATAAATATGAACAGATTATTTAAAAATTGTTTAGCCCCGGTTTCGATGTGTCTTTTGCTCGGCATTGCGTCTTGTACCAAACTGGAACCCGATGTGAAACCCCCCAATTCTATTGCACCCAAAAACGCAGGTGGGGCGCCTGCTCCTGCTTCTATTTCCAAAGTATATGAGCAGTTGAATCAATTATTGGGGCAAAGTAACACGTATGCAATGGATGAGCATAGTACGGATGAATTGATGGGGCCAACACGCGGTACCGACTGGGATGATTTCGGTACCTGGCGTAAACTGCATCTTCACACATGGGATGCATCGCACAACCAGATCAATGATACCTGGAATGGATTGAATGGCGGTTTATTCCAGACCACTTTATTAGCGGAATCTACCACATCGCCTGCAGGTGATGTGACAGCAGCAAGGTTTTTAAGGGCTTACTTTTCCTATGTCGTTTGTGACCTGTTTGGCCAGGTTCAGCACAGGCCCGCTACGGCAGCCGTGGATGTAATTCCTGATGTATTCACACGCGCTGAAGCGTGCGATTTTATCATCAGTGAACTAGAGGCTGTTATCCCCCTGTTGCCTGCTTATACACCCGCTAACAGGGCATTGGCTACCAAAGAAGCGGCTGAATTTTTGTTGGCTAAAACCTATCTGAATAAGGCGGTTTTTAAACAGGACCCGACTCAACCAGCGGGACCTTTTACGTTTGACGCAGGCGATATGAATAAGGTAATTTCTTTATGCAACGACATTGCCGCTAACCCCGCTCTCAAAATAGCTGACAATTACTGGGATAATTTTGAATGGGATAATGCTACAAAATCTACGGAGAATATTTTTGTTCGCCCTCACAGCGGTGGTATCAACGTACAGTGGGTAACTTGCGAGGGGTTCCATTATAATCAAGCGCCGAGCGGCTGGAACGGGTTTACCACTCTTGCAGATTTTTATAACAGTTTCCAGGACGGAGATGTTAGAAAGAAAGAAGACCTTCCGGGTTACACAGATAAAATGGGCAGTAACGTCGGGTTTTTAGTAGGGCAGATAAAAGGTCCCCAAGGGGGACATGTAGGAAATCCAATTGTTGATCTGAAAGACCGTAGTGGAAATCCGTTAATATTTACGCCTGACGTTAGCTTGTTTTACTCTACTGAAACAAAAGGAATCCGTATAGTAAAATATCCATTAGATCCTTCTACTATCAATGATAACGGAGGGTCCGGTAGCGGAAATGACTATGTTTTCTTCCGTTTTGCAGATGTTCGTTTAATGAAGGCAGAAGCTATTTTAAGGGGCGGCACTGATGCTGAAACTCCATTGGCGATTGTTAATAGTATTCGTGCAAAGAGAGGCGTAGATCCGCTGACTTCGGTAGATTTGCCTGCATTGTTAGCTGAAAGAGGCCGCGAATTATATTTAGAATCATGGAGAAGAAATGATATGATTCGTTTTGGTACATTCAATGCGCCTGTTGGTGAAAGGCCAGATGCTTCAGATCCTTCAAGATGTGTTTACCCGATTCCAAACATAGCGCTTTCCTCCAATCCGAATCTAAAACAGAATTTCGGCTACTAATAGTTTGATAATTTATTCTTAAAGGCCATTTTTGTAATGGCCTTTTTTTATTTTTACTTATGAACCGGTTGAAATTTATTTTTTTTATTTTGCTCTTTGTTTTCTTTTCATGTAATTCAAAAAAAGACAAAACTTTATTCACCTTAATCGAAAATAGTAACATAAACTTCAGTAATAATTTAACAGAATCAAAAAGCCTCAATATTTTCAATTACCGAAATTTTTATAATGGTGGGGGTGTGGCCGTGGGGGATATTAACAATGACGGATTGCCAGATATTTTTTTTACTTCTAACCAGGGAGCTAACAAACTTTATTTGAATAAAGGCAATTTTAAATTTGAAGATATATCGGCCAAAGCAGGATTCCATGATAAAAAGCAATGGAGTACCGGCGTTACACTTGTAGATATTAACGAAGATGGCTGGCTCGATATATATGTGTGCAATGCCGGTAATATTTTTGATTCTTCACTAAGAAGGAATCAATTGTTTATCAACAACCACAATCTCACGTTTACAGAAAGTGCTGCAAAATATGGGCTCGACAATAACGGATACAGTACGCAGGCTTCCTTTTTTGACTATGACGGGGATGGCGATCTTGATTGCTTTCTGGTAGACAACAGTCCAATACCCGTAAATACCTTAAATTATACTAATACGCGCGATGAGCCATTATCACAATCACCCATACCTGATTTTTTAAAAGGTGGCGGCGACCATCTTTTTCGAAACGATAATGGACATTTCAAGGAAGTAACCAAAGAAGCCGGATTGCATGGCGGTCTTATCAGCCTGGGCCTTGGCACTACGGTTAGCGACGTTAATGACGATGGGTATCCGGATGTGTATGTCTCTAATGATTTTTTTGAGAGGGATTATTTATACATTAATCAAAAAAATGGCACATTTAAAGATGAACTGGAGGATTGCGTGCAACATATAAGTCTGTCATCTATGGGCGCTGATGCAGGAGATATCAATAATGACGGGCATCCTGATATTTTTACAACGGACATGTTGCCGGAAGATGATTACCGGTTAAAAAAAAATACGTCATTTGATAATTATGACCTTTTTGAAATAAAAAAGAAACAGGGCTTTTATAACCAGTTTACTCAAAATGCATTGCAGGTAAATAATGGGGACGGTCATTTTTTAGAGTCGGCATTCTTTAGCGGCGTTGCGGCTACTGATTGGAGTTGGGGTGCATTGATGTTTGACGCAGATAACGATGGATTGACAGATCTTTATGTATGCAATGGAATTTATCATGACATAACGGATAAGGATTTTATGGAGTTTTTTGGGAATGATGTAGTCAGGCAAATGACCATAACCGGTAAAAAGCAGGAGCTAAACAGCGTTATAAGTAAAATGCCTTCTAATCCCTTACCAAATAGAGCTTTTAAAAATTTGGGGAATTTACATTTTAAGGACGAAGGCAAAGAATGGGGTTTTACAACACCTTCCTTCTCAAATGGCGCCGTTTACGCCGACCTGGATAACGATGGGGACCTGGACCTGGTAGTGAATAATGTGAATGAAACCGCGATGATATACAGAAACAATAGCAGGGAGTACAATAAAAATAATTACATCGGTGTAACCTTGAAATATAAATTTCCAAACACTTATGCAATTGGAAGTAAAATAAAAATTTACCAGGGTAAACAAGTAATAAGCCGTGAAGTGATACCGAGCCGTGGATTTCAATCATCAATGGAATACAGGCAAACTGTTGGTTTGGGAAAAGGAATAGCCGATTCGATGGTGATTACCTGGCCCGACAGGACGATCACATCAATTGTAAGACCAACTATTAATAAACAGGAAGTGATCAATTACAACGATGTAGTAAAGCAACCTTTTCGGTCTTTTTCTATTCCTAGTCCTTTATTTGAAAAAGTAACTAACAATTTTGATAAACATACTGAAGATAATTATATAGATTTTAATTATGAGAGAAACATTCCTTTTATGCTTTCGCGGCAAGGGCCAAAAGCGGCCACTGGTGATGTGAATAGCGACGGGCTAACAGATATATATATTGGCGGAGCCAAAGACCAGCCCGGACAATTATATCTTCAAACAACTGATGGGTTCGTAAAAAAAGATATTCCCGATTTTAAAACCTACTCTTTTGATGACGTTACAGTCGCATTCTTTTTTGATTGTGACGGCGATGGCGATTTAGATCTTTTTACAGGTGGAGGGGGCAACTTTGCTCCGGAATCCTCCGGTAGTTTTCAAAACCAGTTATATATAAATGATGGGAAAGGAAATTTCACGTTGAAAAGAGGCGCATTGCCCATTATTAACACCAACTGCGGCACTGCAGTGCCAATAGACTATGATGGAGACGGCAATTTAGACTTATTTATAGGAAGCCGCAGT
>JAHEZA010000163.1 GCA_023251335.1 Chitinophagaceae bacterium
ATTAACCGGAACAAAAAATTTTGATCTGAAAGAAGCAATCTGGTACCTGCAAAAATATCCTCTTGACCTGATACACTGGACGGAAAAAAATAGCCAGCGAAAAGACATTGAATCGATAGCACCTAACTTCAGGCGTCAAACTACTAAGGAAGTTTTGCCACCGGATGAACTGCCTATTAACCGCCATAATGCCAACCGCTTTGAACTTGACGAAAATGGCGGAGGCCGGTCTGAATATAGTGCAGGCGATATCTGGCTATTACCTTACTGGATGGGCCGCTACCTGAAAGTGATCAGCGCACCTGTAAAATAATGAGGAACAATCCATTTACAGTAAACGAACAAATAAGCAGGATTTCTATTCAGGAAATAATTAACTTAAAGACCTGCCAGGTTTTAAAAACCTGGCAGGTCTTACGGTCGTTCGAAACAACAAAAAAAAGTCGAACTACTTTCATGATAATTGTGTCATCGGTCACATGTAATCTTTTAAAGAACCATGATTAAATCAAAAAATAATACTTATTGGCCACCAAATATGAGCTCGAATAAATTTTCAAATCTAATAATCATTATCATATTGTTTGTTGCAACAACTTTCAATTCATGTGCTGATAAAAGCACCGGGGAACAAACAGTAAAGGGTGTGATGGATCACACTGTAACCACGCTCTACAAAACGATGAGTGAAAAACAATTGGATTCACTCACCAATGACCAGGTTATGGGGTTGTTTAATGATGATGAAAAAAACGTACTGGCTACTAAACATTGGATGTTTGATGTAAATGTGCCGGTTGTAGTGTCTGTGATGAGAAGCACGGAACAAAAAACAGTGCCGTTCTGGTTGGCTGTTGCCGGATTTGTAAAGAGCAACAAAACCATGAAAAACGAACAGGTCACTTATGAGGTGTGGCAGAAAAAATTTAATGCGGGGCATATTGGATTGGGCGTAAATGGTTTTGAAGATTATATGCTGCATTATTTTGTTTCTGTAGTTCCTCAAAATAAAAATGACAAACTTGAGTTAAACAATTTCTTTCCGGCAAACCAATATGTGGGCGTTCTTCAGGACAGCGCATTTACTTATCACGACTGGACCGAACTGGTTTTGATGAATGTACCGGACGACATGAAAGGAGAAAAATTACTGACAACTATCAGGGGCAGAGGAACAGAATCACATTTGGTTGGAGCATTTCGTAAGACGGCTTATCCTTCTTCGTCCACGCCTGACCAGGTGATGCTAACCTGGAGTTCTGACCCTGCAACCAGCATGGATATCCAGTGGCGAACTGACACTACTGTGGAAACAGGAGAAGTGAATTACTGGGAAAAAGGCTCAGCTACAATAATGTCGGCGCCTGCAGAAAGATTCAGGATGGAAGATCGTAATTTAATGAACGATAGGTATATCAATCGTTTCACAGCCCAATTAAAAAATTTGAAGCCCGGAACAACCTACGAATATCAAATTCCACCGCAAACCGCCTGGAACGAAAAATATACGTTTTCAACACCGGAGCCCGATAGTTCATTTTCGTTCGTCTGGACCGGCGATACGCATCATTCGCCTACGATAACAAAATTGTTTAACCTTGCTGATAAGTCTCATCCAGATGCCGCATTTTATTCCATAGCCGGGGACTTGGTCAGTGAGGGGTTACATCGTGATCATTGGGACGACCTTTTTCAATTCACCAAAGATATCATTTGCCGAAAGCCGTTAATGGCGGTAATTGGTAATCACGATACGCGCCAGGGATTAGGAGCATGGATGTATCGTGAATTATTTAGCTACCCGAAAAATGCACCAGCTGGAGTTCAACCGGAACATACGTATTCATTTAGCTATAAAAATGCGTTGTTCCTGATGATTGAATCCACCGCTTCCGTCGATTCGCAAAAAGTATGGATCGAAGATCAACTTTCTAAAAGTAATGCCACCTGGAAATTTGCTATGTTCCATTTTGCACCATACAATTGGGATGAGCCGTACCCCGACATCCAGGCAGCATGGATACCAATTTTCGACAAGTATCATGTGGATATCGTGATGAATGGCCATATTCATTATTACATGCGTACTAAGCCAATGAAGGGAGGAAAAGTGGTTAGTTCTTATAATGAAGGCACAGCTTATGTAGAGTCCGTTGCAATTCCGACAGCACCGGAAAAACACCCCGAAGAACCTTATACAATTGTGAGGAATTTTAATGGAGATATTTATCAGTACGTAAAGATTGAAGGAAAAAAATTGAGTTTTACAGCAGTAAATTCCGACAATACGGTGATTGATTCATTTACAATTAAAAAGTAAACTGAAGATTTTTTTTACAGTAATCAAGTGGCGATAATACCCATTTTAAGTATTACGATTTTAATATTTAAGACGCATCAAGTATGTTTTTTTAAAATTCATTGTTATGAAAAATAAAATAATCTCACTTTTTAGTTTTCCCATTTTTCTCTTTGTTGTATTAATGGCGGGCTGCAAGTCTCAGCCCCCATCTCCTTTTAGTGAATCTGCTGAAATTGCACTTTCTACATTTAAGTTACCGCCCGGATTTAAGATCGAATTAGTTGCTGCCGATCCGCTGATATCCGATCCGGTTGATATGACTATAGATGAGAAAGGAAGAATGTATGTAGTGGAAATGCACGGTTATCCACTAGACCTGGGTAACGCGGGTAAAATAATTATGCTGCGAGATACAAACGGTGATGGGAAGATGGATACACGAACTGTTTTTGCAGATAGCCTTGTTCTGCCTACCGGTGTGATGCGCTGGAAAAAAGGTATAATCGTCACCGATCCGCCAAATGTATATTATTTGGAAGATACAAACGACGATGGAAAAGCTGATATAAAAAAAGTGATGCTTACGGGATTTGCTTTGACGAATCCGCAATACCTTGTGAATCGTCCTATATATGGCCTGGATAATTGGATCTACCTTGCTCATGAAGGGATAGAGGAATCAGCTACCTATAAAGAATTTGGAGACCCTGGCAAAGACATTTTTTACCCTGACGCTCCCAGTGGTTCCCGTTTACCTGTAAACGCATCAGGACGTATAGTACGATTTCAACCAGACGTTCATGCGCTGGAAGAAACGTCAAGTTCCACTCAATTCGGACAAACTTTTGATGATTGGGGACACCATTTCCTTGTCTATAATGCAAATCATATTTACCAGGAAGTAATAGCTAACCGATATCTCAAAAGAAATCCTGACCAGTTGGTTGGAGATGCAACAGAATCTCTTTCTGATCACGGAGATGCTTGCGATGTGTACCCGATTACAAAAAATCCTGAGCATCAACTTTTGACTGACGTAGGTGTTATTACTTCTGCTTGTGGTATTACGGCTTACCAGGGAGGCGCATTTCCTGATAGTTTTAATCATAAGCTAACATTTGTATGCGAACCCGTGAGTAATATTGTTCATGCCGATCGCCTCAAGGATCACGGCGCTACTTTTATTGCAAGCCGGGTGCTTGAGCACCAGGAGTTTTTGGCTTCTACGGATGCATGGTTTCGTCCGGTAAACATGTATATCGGTCCGGACGGCGCACTTTATGTGGTGGATTATTACAGGGAAATTATTGAACATCCGGAATGGATGTCAAAATCCGAGATAGAATCCGGTAAACTTTATAATGGTCGTGATAAAGGCCGCATATATCGTATAAGCGCAACAGATGCAGCTCCTGCGAGTTGGACCTCTCATTTAAACCTGGGCGATTCCAGTGATATACAATTGGTCGGAAAACTATCCAGTTCAAATATTTGGTGGAGGCGGAATGCACAGCGATTGCTTATAGACAGAAGCCATGACATGATAGTTCCTGTTCTTATTCAGATGGCGCAAAACAAGCAATCTTCATTAGGCCGTTTACATGCATTGTGGACATTAGAAGGGATGAATAAATTAACACCAGACCTGATTGAAAAGGCGTTACAAGACCCAGAACCTGGCGTACGCGAAAATGCCATTAAGTTGGCAGAACTTCATTTATCCACATGGCGTGACCTGGTCCCCAAATTGATTGCTTTAAAAGAAGATGATAATGCTAAAGTGAGATACCAGTTGTTATGCACATTGGGTTTTGTAAATACGCCCGAAGCTGGTAAAACAGTACAGCAACTTTTATTTAAGGATATTAATGACAAGTGGGTGCAGATAGCTGCTTTAAGCGCATCATCGCAAAGTTCCGATATGCTCGACGGCGTGCTTAAAAAATACGATCCTGCCGTTCCTGCTTATGCTTCCCTGGTAACCCGTCTTGGCTCTATGATTGGAGCAAATAAGGATTCCAGGACAATACATACATTTTTAAAGAGAGCCATTGAACTAAACGCTGATACATCAAGTACCTGGAAAGCATCTTTATTAGAAGGAATCGCAGAAGGACTTAAAAACCGGAAGCCGGTTCCTGAAGGTTTCGGGTCAGAAAGGAAGTTGTTGATCGATGTATGCCTTCATCATCCCGATGTAAATATCAGAAGGAATGCAAGAAGTATCCTGGAAACAATTGGTATTTCAAATAGCCCGCTTGATCTGGTTGTGATGCAGGAGGCGCAAAAGATTGCAGCCAATCAAAATATTTCTTCAGAGAAAAGAGCAGAGGCCGTTAATCTTATGGCTCTTCAAAATCCTAAACGCCATGTGGCGTTTTTAGAAAGCTTAATTACTCCGGATGGGCCAACAGATATTCAGTTAGCCTCAATACAGGCGCTGAACAAAATTCCTGATACAACGGTTTCTGTATTCCTATTAAAAAACTGGCCGTCGTTGTCTCCCGGTATCAGGGATGCGGCTCTCAATACATTTATTTCTGAGCCTTTTTCTGTACCGCGCATTTCCCTGTTGCTACAAAGCATCTCAAAAGGAACAATAACAAAAACGGAATTAGGCTGGCCTGTAACGGTAATCCTTATGCGAGATATCCCCGACTCACTTAAAGAATATGCAAGAACCTTATTGACAGTTAAAAAAGAAGATCGCAACCCCGTAATAAAAGACTATGAAGCAGTTCTGGGTATGAAAGGTAATGCCAGTAAAGGGAAGATGGTTTATGCGGCCAATTGCCTGGTATGCCACCAGGTAAGAGGTAAGATGGGCGTTGACTTTGGCCCTGACCTCGGCACTGTTCAGAGTTGGATACCCGAGAACATCCTGATTAATATTCTCAATCCAAATCTTTCCATTTCACACGGCTACGAATTATGGAATTTGGTGCTCAATGATGGGACAATGTTGCAAGGAATTGTACTTTCAGAAACGTCTAATGCCATTGTCCTAAACAAGGAAGGCGGCGTAAAAGTAACCATCGCAAGAAAGAACATACGATCACTTAGAACATTGGATATGTCGGCTATGCCAAATGATTTTGAAAAAAGAATTGATAAGCAACAAATGGCTGATCTAATTGCATTTATCAAACAGGGAGGTTAGAAGAAAAAAGCGATAAGTAATTCAGCGTTTAGCTTTCAGCTTTCAGCATTTAGCGGATTTATTTATAAACGATAAAACAAATTTTAAAATAACATCAAAATAATTTACTCAAAATGAGATTATACAAACTACTTCACATCGCACTTTTTCCACTGATTTTAATAATACTACTTCAACCAGTAGTCGCGCAAACTACCCGTGTAGATACTATTCTAAATGAATTTTATCACCATCCGGAACATGTGATGGTTACTGCCCACAGGTCCGCACATTTGGTTTATCCTGAGAATTCGCTGGCAGCCATCAGGGATGCAATCGAAATAGGCGCTGATATTATTGAGCTTGATGTTCGTAAAACAAAAGACGGCGTGTATGTGCTGCTGCATGATAAAAATATAGATCGTACTACCGGGAATAAAGGTAATGTAAGTAGTTACACATTTGATCAATTGAACAAGATACCTCTATTGCAAGATGGACAGCCAACCAACGAAAGGATCCCAACATTCGAAAATGCCCTTCGGACAGCAAAGGATCGAATTATGATAGATATTGATTTTAAATTAGATTCCACAGAGGACGCAATAAATGTTTGTAAAATGATCCGCGAAACAGGTATGCAAAAACAGGTTTTATTTTTTGTTTATGATTATCATTATACCACCACTCTCGATAGTATTGACAATTCTATCGCGGTAATGCCCCGTGCATATAATA
>JAHEZA010000164.1 GCA_023251335.1 Chitinophagaceae bacterium
GTTACACGATAATAAAAGAAAAATATTTATCGAAAACCTTGTAGCCATGGTAAAACGGTATCAGTTGGATGGTATTGATGTGGATCTGGAAGGGGATGACATTGATGATAATTACGAAAAGTTTGTTGTAGAACTGGCTGCTTCACTCCATGCCTCCGATAAAATCGTCACTGCTGCAATCGCCACAACGTATAAAGACAAACTTCCCGACAGAGCCTTGAAGCAATTTGATTTTGTAAACGTCATGTCTTATGACCGAACCGGGCCGTGGCGCCCTCACGATCCCGGCGATCCTTCGCCTTTTGCGATGGCTGTCGAAGATTTGGATTATTGGCATAACGTGAGAGGTATTCCGAAAAATAAATTGGTGCTCGGACTTCCTTTCTATGGATATGGCTTTGGGAAAATTGATTCGCCTGTGGTGAGCATGAATTATAAACAAATTGTCGCGCGCTATCCGGATGAGTTGTCAGATACCATGCATTTTTCGGATAGCATTGTAATGTACTACAATAATATCACCACAATAAAGAGGAAAACCAGGCTGGCACTGCAAAAGGGCGGTGGCGTAATGATCTGGCAATTATTAGGGGATGCAGACGGTAATCGATCTTTGCTAAGCGCAATAGATAATGTAATACGTCGAAAATAAATAATCGGGAAAGCAACGATGTTTTAAAATTTAGATAGTTTTCATACTCATGCAGCGTTCGGGCTAATAATATTGTCTTGTAGATTATTACAGATTTTTACATACTGAACTCTATAGCTTTAAAAGAGCATTGATTATGAGAAAAAGGCACCGGCCTAGCCGGTGTTTTTTTTTGACCAAAATGAAAAAAATGGATTTTGTAATAATTTCAACTTCCAAATTTCATTAAATAAAAATAAGGGCTATTTGTCGGTTCACTGTCCATCCCTTCTCACATCTGTATAATATTCATTTCACATTAAACGCTTTTTGTACTTCCCCCAAATCATGAAGATTTACATCTTTATGAAGGCCCAACACTTCGGCTTTTATTAAAATAACTTTGACAGAAATATTCTGCGAAGGCGGATCAACGACATTGCCTGAAAGTGCGCTGATATCGATGGATATATAACCATTAGAATGGATAGCGCCATAAGTAATTCCATCAAATACTTCCGGGAGCGCTTCGTAATAATCCGTATTGTCAAATGAAATATACACCAACACCCCACCGCTTGTGTAAATGGAATTGTCAAGCTCGGGTATCGTTAACGAGGCTGTGTAGATTAATCCATCATTATCTGTGCTCCAATTGTTAGGTTGAATCGTATAAACAGCGGAAAACGCCTGGTTTACCTGTTGCACTTCTTTTTTGCACGAAGAAAGTATCATTAATGCGGCGATCGGGAGTAAAATAATTTTTTTCATAAATTTTTATTTTTTAGGATTTAGAAAAGGAAAAAATCTATTTATATAAAATATCAAAGACAAATATCTTTCCTGAACGTTTAACCAAAGGTTAAAACACTGAAAAATTGTGATTATGTTGGGGAAAATAATCCAGATATCCTGGAATGACGAGATCTCTGTATTATTTGGAAAAGAATAATGATTTAAGAACCCGCATAATCCATTTCGAAATTTCCCGTGATTCGTTCCATAGAAGGATTGAAATAACCAAATTTTAAAGTGGGGAATTCTTCTTGCAATAAAGTCATCATCTGTCGAATCCCGATACATTCGCCGGTATCTGTTACGTCTATTTTCCGCAGATACCAATCGGGATCAATATTAAAGTTGCGCCATTGAATCATTTTTAAACCGGTCTCTTTTATGAGTTTTCTCAGCGCCTCGTATTCTTCTACAGAGTCAGTCATGCCCGGGAAAACAAAATAATTAATACTTGTCCAGCCGCCGAAACTATTTACTACTTTCAGGCTTTCCACGATATCGTTGAATTCGTAATTGTTGGGCCTGTAATAAGGTGTATAAATTTTTTCGCGCGCGGAATTGGTGCTTACCCGGATACTATTTAAACCTGCTTCACATAATGTCTTCACTGCTTTTGGGTCACTGCCGTTTGTATTGATATTGATACTTCCTTTTTGCGTGTGCTTTCTTATCTCTTTGATAGCCATTTTAATAGTTTGCCACATCAGCAAGGGCTCGCCTTCGCATCCCTGCCCAAAACTTACAATCGGAAAAGGAGCCGTTTCCAAATGAGGAACAGTATATTCAACAATTTCTTCGGCTGTGGGTTTAAATTGTAACCTGTCCTGTGTAGAGGTTATGGTTTCTTCCTGTGGCTGAAAAGAAATACAACCGATACAATTGGCATTACAAGCAGGGGAACTGGGTACGGGACATTCCCATCGCCCCATGAAATAATTTCTCGCAGCGGGGCAATGATAGGTTAGGCAACAATTATTAGCAAGATGCTGCACCAAACGGTTATGCCTATACGTTTTTAATAGCTTTTCTACACCCTGCTCAATTTTCGATTCATCAAAACCTTCACTCTCTTGGCGGATGTCTTTTTCAATTCGAATTGCGGTAACATAAAATTTTTCGTTGTACCATCCTGCAGCTGTGTAGCAAAATAAAGGCAGCGTTTCCGCTCCAGGCAAGGTTTCATAGGCGGCAAGATAAGTGCCTGTAAAAGCAGGAGGAATAAATGACGCAACCGCCCAACCTTTTTCACACAAGCGCATCTCCCCACTCTTTACATCGATGCCAATGCCCCGCCGGTTGGGCAATTCATACAACTGGCCGCCTTTGGGGAGTTTTATCCATTCTTCATTTTCTAAAGGCATTGCATCCCATCCGCTTCTTCCACAAACATATAATGAGGTGTCCTCAAAAATATGCCCTTCGCCATCGGAATATAAAAGATAAGGAGCATGTTTCATGATACAAATATTTTATTTAGAATAAACACGGGTGTACAATTTATCCGAGCTGCGATTGGGCAAATGAATTAAATGTTGCTTCACTGATGTCCTGTGATTCTTCAATTTCGGCCTGGAGCAATTTATTATTTTTGAAATCCAATGTAAGAATCCGGTCTTTTAATATCACATTATTCAATTCGTTCCACGCGAATTCTTTTTTTGGAAAATTTGCTTTCAGGATTTTTTCTCTTGTAAAAACAAATTGTAATTTTTGCAAAGATAATTTATACAAAATTCCCATGAGGATGCATCCAATAGCGATAAAATAATTGTGCAGTCCAAGCCAGCCGGCTGCCGGAATAAAAAAAACAAATTCGTCTATTAAATGGCTAACCTTGTTTGTGCGAACGAGATACCAACGCATCAACAGGTAGAGCGCTAACGCTAAAATGAAAGCCAAAGCCGGATAATGATATGCATCAAAAAAAACAAGAAAGATGAATACGGCGAAATTTAAAAACAAGTAGATCCAGGCTATATTATTGTAAAACTTTTTCTTATCGTTTTTAATGAAAATTTCAAATTGCTGCATTGGCTTCGTTTGACGCAATCAAAAGATTACAAAGTTTAAAAAGAACTCTCGCACCCACATTTTCGTCCCACTCATTCAGGCTGATGCCCACTTCATTCAAATCAAAACCAATAAAATGCCTTCCGCTTTCTATGATTTTCCTGATCAAATAAAAAACCTGTTGGGTCTCAAAGCCACCCTGAACAGGAGTGCCGGTATTAGGACACAACTTGGGGTCCAGGCCATCAATGTCGAAACTGATATAAACTTTTTGCGGAAGTTGGCCTACGATCTCATCTACAATTGACTTCCAGCTTTCGCCTTCATACATCCGTTCCCTGATATTTTTATCCAAATAAGTAACTACTCTGCCATCACTTTTTTTGGCATATTCTAATTCTCCCAGCGAATAGTCCCTCGTGCCAACCTGCAATAACTTTGTCAATTGTGGGATTTCTTCAAGCGCATTATACATAATGGAAGCATGTGAATATTTAAAATTTTCAAATGCCTCGCGCAGATCGCAATGTGCATCTATTTGCAGCATTCCGAATTCGCCATATTTTTCGCCGATTGCTTTAAAAAATCCGAGAGGTGTACTATGGTCGCCACCCAGGAGACCAACCAATTTTCCTTTATCAAGTAATTCCTTTGTTTGTTCATAAACCCATTCATTCAGAAAAACACTGCCTTCATTTATTTCCTTCAATACTTTTGGCATATATTTATTGCCATCATCCAAATCGCCTTCGGAAAGGTAATTGATATATAGTTCTGCTTCTTTGCGCAGGTAGTCACTCTTAGCTAATATATTCTTGTCTAACTCTCTCAAAAAAATTCCTCTCTTCCATCCATCGCTTAAGTCATCATCAGCCAGGTCTACCTGCATGCTCGCATTGTAAATGTGCTCCGGAGCCCTTGCGGTTCCGGGTTTGTAGCTTACCGTTACTTCCCATGGAACAGGTAACAATACAAGCTTTGCATTTTCTTCTGAAAAGGGAAGCCCAAATATTCCATTATCAGGATTACTCACTCCATCCGGATCAAAATTGGTAATATTTTCCATAGCTTAATCTTTTATTTTTATCTCCCCTTTTCCTGATCCTACTATTGAAGGATATTGAAGAGGGGCGCAAAGTTAAAGGATAATTGATATTAGTATTGCGTCAAATGACAATTTGGGTTATTTGTTGTTTTACTGTGTTATCTTCAATTTTGATAAAAATAAAAGCCATCTTAAATGAACCGACTTACGACGAAAATGAAAATAACAGAGAATACGAGAAAAAAGTCCCTATACTTTTTCCCTGGATTCCTTTGTATTCGTTGCAAAAGATAAAAGTATATTTGGAATAGTTAGGTATCTCTTCTACGAAAATTTTGTAAAGTATTGACACCTGAACAAAAATTATTGTTATTCATTTGTTTACTGTGCAAAGCAAATGTCTGGGTGGAGATGAATTTGAAAATTAACAAAGGAGATATGCAACGCTTTCAAGCATTGGAGTGTCATTAATAAAAACCAGTATGAATATTATTAAACCGCATTTAATTACTCTTTTGTTTTTATTAATACTGTTTGCATCATGCAAAAAAGAATCGAAAACTACTACCGATTGCTTTCCCACCGATCCTACATCCAGGCAGATAACAGATCAGCAAGCAACGGTAAAATTAATAGACGGCACTTTTTACATAGTTGAGAAAGGTGCAATAGATACACAACTGAAACCTTGTAATCTGTCAAAAGATTTTGAGGTCGATAACCTGCAGGTTATGGTGAGCGGAAAGGTAAAAGGCACAATATTCGGTCCTTGCTGCACGGCAAATTTTGTAATTACAAAAATTTCGAAATAGTAGGATCACCTGTTTTTTCATCAAACGGCACTTTTTCTTCTATTAGTTTCAAAAAGAATTGGCGATTTGGATTAGTCTTAAAAATATATGTATCACATGACCGCAATCATTGAAGTTTCCGGAATGTAGCATCTCATTTTTCGTTAATTTTGCGATTCCAAAAATATAATAATGAAAACTTCCAGTATAATTATTTTAGTTGTAATTGCTGCGGCTATTGGCGCATTATTAATGTATTCTGTAGATTTCTCTACCTACGATACGATTGGTTCTGCAAAAGAAAAGCAAGGTAAGTATGTACATCTTATTGCTAAGCTGGATAAATCGAAACCAATACAATACGATGCGCTGAAAGATCCTAATTATCTCTCCTTTTATGCTGTTGATAGCCTTGGGAACAGCACCCAGGTGATTTACCATAATACAAAACCCGCAGAACTTGAACAAAGTGATCGCGTGGTGCTGAAAGGCAAAATGGAAGGTAATGTTTTTGAATGCAATGACATCCTGCTCAAATGTCCGTCAAAATATAAGGACGATAAGAAGCAATTGGAAAAAACGGTTACTCAAGAATAAGACTGCATCATGACATTCGAGAACGAACATTTACTACCGGGACAGGTCGGTCACTTTTTTGTATTACTGGCATTCGTCGCTTCTATCGTTTCTGCTATTTCTTATTTTAAGGCAACGGCAACAAAACAGGAAACTGAAAAACAATCATGGATTCGTTTTGCGCGTGGCGCATTTTTTATAGAGGTCTTTTCTCTGTTGGCAGTCTTTGCCACGATCTATTATATCTGCTCCAATCATTATTACGAATACCTGTATGTTTATAAGCACGCTTCCAGGGAGTTAGAACCAAAGTATTTGCTGGC
>JAHEZA010000165.1 GCA_023251335.1 Chitinophagaceae bacterium
GCGTCTTCTGGCACATTCCTATTTTCCCTGCCACTGATCAATGCAGGCGTTTCTATGGTTCTTGAGTTAGAAGACGAACTTAATAAAATTGTTTTTTTAATTCCCGGAGCGCTCACGGTGTCCATAGAATTTACAAACCGGCCTGCAACAAGGCACACATTTTTATTGATAATGCTATTCTGTTTTGACTCAAACAAAGGGAAATAATTCCAATGCAAAAAATCAAACTGGGTCTTTCCGTTTACGCTAAAAGGCAAAAAGTCGCATTGCAGATCCATCAGCAGGTCAGGATTGAGACGCACTCCGTATTTAAAAAAAAGATCTTCAAGATTTAAGTTTCTATCGTAGGCAATTACTTCATTTTTCATTTGCAGGCTGTCCACCTCCGCGTTCAGACGATCAATAAAACAAAGTAATTTACCACCGTGCATTACATATTGATCTATTTTTAATTTTTCTTCCTCTGTAAAGGCCAGTGTTGGTTTTACGATGATCAGCAGTTTAAAAGTATCAGGGATAACCGGTTCAACTTGCAGGTTCATCATGAAAAGACCATAATTCGGTTTCAATACATTTTCTACGAAGTCATATATTTGAGGCCCTGTAGGTTCTCCATTTCCAACCGAATAGGCCACCAACGGTTTTTTATTTTCAATGGTCTTTTCAATGGCGTATGCAAATTTATATTCAAGCAAAGCCTCGGCGCTATTGAGTTCGGGAGCCGTAATAAAATTATCGGAGCCGGAATATAAATTTACCGCTTGCATTTTATCATTATAATTTACGATAGCTGCCGGATAAATATACTGGGATTGTTCACCTTCTTTTAATTGGACTTTTAGATTTATAGGAACTACGCCCAACGAGGTAAGCGTATCCGCGTAAGTTCTTTCTGTGCCGGGCATTTGTTCATCAGCAGAAATTATATTATAATGAATATTTCCGTTTGAATATTCTTTAAAATTCTGTAAAAGTTCTTGTGTGGATGCTGACAATTTTTTAAAACCTGCCGGAAGATTGCCTCTTAAAAAAATATTGATTTCCATGTTGTGGTCAATATTTTTTAGAATCCTTTTCACCGGTGTAGAAATCGTAAACCGCTTTTCATTGGTTAGGTCAATTCGTTTATGAAAAATGGAAGCAAGGTAATTTACCAATACGATTGCAACAATAAGTATAAGCCACCACCATTTTTTAGATAAAGAAGATTTCATTTTTTGATGGCCTTATTTTTTGTTTAAATTTTTTTGCGTTGCAAAAAGAAAAAGAAATATAATGCTGAAAAAATAAATAACATCTCTCGAATCAACCACACCCCGGCTGATACTTTGGTAATGAAAATCTATGCCCAGCATTTCAATATAATAATCCGCATTACCCGTAAACACCGGCAACTTACTGATAGCGCCGAATCCAAAATAAAGGATAAGGCACGCAAATGCGCTCAATAAGAAAGCGATGATGGCATTGGAAGTAAGGCTCGAACACCAGGTGCTAATTGCAGCAAATACCGCAGCCAAAAGAAACAAACCTATATAAGAACCTGCAATGGCCCCACCATCTATATCGCCTGTTGAGGACAAGGAACGAATAGTGATAATGTATAAAAAAGTTGGTATCAACGCGATGATAATCACCGCCAGCATTGCGGCATATTTACCCGCCACAATTTGCCAATTAGTAAGCGGCCGCGTTTGAAGCGTTTCAAAAGTACCCGTCTTAAATTCATCGGCGAAACTGCGCATGGCAAGTGCCGGAATTAAGAAAATAAATATCCAGGGCGCCAGGTCAAAAAAAGAACTAAGTGTAGCGTAGCCAAAATCAAAAATATTGTTGTCTTTCAACACAAAGAGATAAAGCACATTTACTAACAGGAATAGAATAATGGTAATATACCCCGTGAGGCTACTGAAAAACTGGTGGAATTCTTTTTTGGCAATAGAGATCATGAACTATAAAAGATGCAATTTAAGTGAAGTAAAATAATTAAACGGGTTTAACGCATTGAAAATAGGTAAAAAACAAGTGGTCTTTGGGGCTAACGCCTCAAATCAAAAAATTATTTAAAAAAAATGTTAAGATGAAGCAGCGTTTCAGGAAAAGTGATTGTCTTTATTATCGCTTGGTTTAATTATTTAAAAAAAAATTCCTCAAAACTTCCTGAAATTTTATTTTGAAAAGCAATCTTTATCGGATGTTTTGTTTTAAAAATTACCTACCAAAACGAACTGCAGGAAAGTCCCCTTTATAAGGGGATTTTTTTTAGGGTGACTTTTGCGCAAAACATTAATGCAGAAAATGAAAAATTTGTCTGTTTACTATATAGAAAAATCAGCAATAAAAATTATACGCTAAAACTTTCGCCACAAGCACAACTTCGGCTGGCATTAGGATTGTTGAAATAGAATCCCTTTCCATTTAATCCATCGCTGAATTCGAGCGTGGTATTTACGAGATATAAAAAACTTTTAAGATCTGTTACTACCTTGACCCCTTTATCTTCAAATTCCTGATCCATTGGCTTCTTCTCTCTGTCAAAATCCATCTTGTAGCTAAGGCCTGAACAGCCGCCGCTTTCTACACTTACCCGCAAAAAATAATCATTAGGAGAAAATTGCTTTTCCTCCATCAATTGTACCACGCGATCTTTTGCTTTTTCACTTACGTAAATCATAATCTAAATTTGTTGATATTGAAGCGCTAAGAAATTTATGCAAAAATACACCAGAAATTAGATGTTTGTAAGCTTTGATGACTGAGAGTTTGGTATTTTAACAATGACAGGAACTTGCCAGGATTTTCTAATCCTTTCGTATGCCAGCATTTAAAATTTGCCATTGCGGACAATAATGCGGAGAGTGAGGGATTCGAACCCTCGATACAGTTTCCCGTATACACACTTTCCAGGCGTGCTCCTTCAACCACTCGGACAACTCTCCTTTTATAAAATTAAAGGAGCGCAAATCTACAAATTAAAATGTGAAAATTTCTTTGCCATCGTAATCGAAACATATAAGTAGTTCAGCCTTAGTTCTGCATTCTTCTTTTATAGCAGACACACAAATTAAATCAATTTTTATTTAGGATTTTATGCCGCTCCTTCACGAAAATTTTTGTTGAAATAAAAAGAATTCAACCAGCGTAAATTATTATTCTTGCCAAAACATATATTTGCTTCATGAATATTGAAGATATCTACCAGGTATTTATAAAGTATCCTTCCATACAAACTGATACCAGGAAATTGCAAAAGGATGATCTGTTTTTTGCGCTGAAAGGCCCGAATTTTAATGGGAATCTTTTTTCCCGGCAGGCGCTGGACCAGGGTGCCGCTTATGTAGTAGCCGATGAAGACTTGTCATTTGACGATGAAAGAATAATATATGTGGATGATGCGTTGGAAACCTTGCAGCAACTTGCAAAATTTCATCGGGAGCAATTTAATATTCCATTTATCGCTATTACCGGAAGCAATGGAAAAACCACTACTAAAGAGTTGGTGCATGAAGTATTGTCATCTCAATTTAAAACATACACCACAACAGGAAACCTGAATAATCATATAGGCGTTCCAATTACTATCTTAAAAGTAAAGACGGATGCGCAGATAGCCGTCATTGAAATGGGCGCCAATCATTTAAAAGAAATTGAAGGATATTGCCAATATGCGCAACCTACGCACGGCCTGATTACCAACATCGGCAAAGCGCACCTCGAAGGTTTTGGTGGCGCCGAAAATGTAAAGAAGGGTAAAGGAGAATTGTTTGAATATATTAAACAGCGAAACGGAACAACTTTCGTGAACACGGATGATGATGCGGTGCTGGAGCTGAGCAGAAATCTGAAAGATGTAATTTATTATGGAAGCAAGCGGGCGAATAGTACAGGAACGATTTTGAAAAAAGATCCGTTTTTAGAGGTGTTAATTAGAGATGAAGATCCGATTCAAACCAATCTGGTAGGCGCGTATAATTTACCAAATGTACTCGCAGCAGTTTGCATAGGGCAATATTTTAAAATTGATTTTGAAAAAATAAAGAAAGCTATTGAAAGTTATTCGCCATCTAACAGTCGTTCGCAATTGATGAAAATAAAAAACAACACGATAATTTTGGATGCTTATAATGCCAATCCCGGAAGCATGGCAGCAGCAATTGAGAATTTCGCCGCTATGAAGGGCGATAAAAAGATACTGTTGTTGGGCGATATGAAAGAACTGGGAAACGACAGTCAGAAAGAACATGAAGCGATTATTTCCTTAATTGATAAATATACATGGCACAATGTCGTATTGGTAGGAAAAAGTTTTTCAGAAAATAATCATGGTTATATTTCATTCGAAAATTCTGTGCAAGCCAGGGATTGGTTTCAAAAAGAGAATATTGAAAATGCACAGATATTGATCAAAGGATCAAGAAGCATGCAGATGGAAAAAGTAATTGAATAATTTTTAAAATCTTGTATTTTAATTTAAGAATCGCATCCTTGTTCTTTCGCGGTATTTTTCTTGTTTTAAATAATCAATCTTACGCCTCCCAGGTCTTGCAAGCGATGCGGAAAGCGGTCGCTGGGCGATCCGATAAACATGAAATTGTGAGGGATGCCCCATTCCTGACTTAATTTGTCTATTATTTCCGGACCAAAGACTCCGGGTATCTGGATGTACTCAATTTTGATTTCAGGATAGGCGCGATCTAATGTTTCAAAATCTCTTAAAAAAGTTGAGTTTAACTGCTCCTCTTTTTGCAAGACAGTTACGATTTTCAGCTTTTGGGTGATTTCATTTTCCTGTACATAAATAATCACTTTATTAAGAATTGATATGTTGTCACCTTTTGTGAAGTAAACAAACGGTTGTTTGTTTAATTTTCTCATTTCTTTGGTAAGATGAAATCGGCTGAAAACAGAAGCCCTTTGAATTTTATCGAAGACAGAGGTTGCATATAAAAGCAGGTAATGAATTACTACTTTTCTTTTAAGGAATATATAAATAATAAGTATAGCCGGAATAAAGTATTGAAGAAATACCACCAGGTAATCAGGATGAAGTTTTACATTACCATACAGCGCAATAACAATTCCTAATATTCCGAGAATTACCAAAATTGGGGGCGCGTATTCCGGCCGTGGTAACTTTGAGCGTTTTATTTTTAATAATAAATTTCCAAATCCAAAAAATGCCATTACTGACAAAAACGAAATGGTGTAAACCCCAGCTAATGGCGCCAATTCTCCCCTTGTAATAAAGAGAATGGAAAAACATAAAATATAAAACAAAATCAATATTCTTGGCGAGCTTCCTCTTTTATTTTCTTTTAATAAAGCTTGTGGAAAAATCCTGTCCAATGTCATACGTTTCATCAATCCATTTACACCAATGAAAGCAGTTAATACAGCGCCACTCAAAACTAAAGCGGCATCTAAAGAAACGATCAATGCGAGCCACGACCCGCCGGTTTTTGTTCCCATGAAAGAAAGAAACGCTTCTTCATGACCCGGTACCATATCCAGGGGAATAATGCAAACAGCAAGTATTGCGATTACCGGGTTTATGACCGTCACCAGGATCCACATGTTCTTCAATGTTTTCGGAAAAACTCCGGGCTGTTGCTCTTCGATAAAATTTGACGATGTTTCAAAACCGGTGACGCCAAGCATTGCTGTACTAAAACCAAGAAATATGGCGGTAGAAATACTTGTTTTTAGCGGAGAATGAAAGTTGATACTTGCTAAACTAAATCCATTTAAGATTACATAATAGATGCAACTACCAATTAGAATTAACAACACACTTAAATGCACTATAAAAATAACAATCGAAACGGTAGATGATTCGCCAATGCCACTAATGGTCAGAAATAAGAAAATTGTAAGGATGACCATGGTAGCCAAGATCACCGGGAAAAAGGGGAAAACGCTGTGTAAATAATGCATTCCCTCAGAAGCGGAAAGTACCGCCGTGGCCATATAAGAGAGGATGGTTAAGCAAGCTGCCAGTGAAGCATTTCCTTTGCTTGTTGTATTTAAAAGTATGTTATATGCGCCACCATTTAATGGTAGTGCGCCAACAGCTTCGCCATAAATTTTCCTAAAAAAAAACAAAACAAGGCCTACAATTAATAAAGCGATAAATGCATATTGTCCTGCATAAACAATACACAAAGCCGA
>JAHEZA010000166.1 GCA_023251335.1 Chitinophagaceae bacterium
GATTTAAAAATATAATCCGTCTTGATCATATTGGTGATAGATGCCTGCAATGCAGGGTTGCCCGTCAGCACTGTTTTTGCATCTATATAATAAGTAAACGGCGCGAGGTAAGTAAAGGCCGGCCTGTTGATTCTGGTATTAAATGAAAAATTAATTTTATTATTTTCATTTATAGTATGCGACAGGAATAAAGTTGGAAAAAGATTTCCATAGTGCCGATCCACTATATTTTTCGTTGTCTCAGTTCCAAGGTTTGAATTGGTGTGTTCATACCGTAAACCCAACTTCGCCTCTGTCTTTTCATTGACAGAAACATCAAAAGAAACATAAGCCATAGAATAGTTCTCGTCCAAGTTATATTTTGCTGAGAGCGTATCATCCTGTACCCATGAATGTTGATCCATCCTCTCAAAACTTTGGTTATTTTCAAATCCCGAAAAAGTTTGCTTGAGGCCAGCTTCCATACTTATTTTCTTCCCAATCCGGGCTTTGTAGTCCAGTGCACCGACCCAGAATTCCATGTAAGTAATTTTTCCGCTCCGGGTTGCCTGGTCGTAAATGAAATCTCCCGTGCCATCATGGATAGAAGCGAAATAATTTACTGGTTGATTGTTTTTGTAATGAATGTAATCAAAGTTGAGCATAAGATTTGTGTTCGCATTAAAATTATGGCTGCTGTTTAAATTGATTCCATAATTTGTCCAATCGTTCAACTCTTTATTCGAATAGGTTGTTAAAGTATCGGGGAGATTATTTTTGAACATGGAACTTTGGCTTTGCTCTGACTGTGTAAAATGCCTTTTACTTCCTGTAAGCAGTATCCCGGCTACGGTTCTTTTGTTAAGCTGATAATCTAATCCCACCCTGGCATTCCACATAACTGTTGTGTCGGTCCGGTCTAAATTAAAATACTTTTCAAAGATATTTCCGCCGTTTTGTATCTTACTGTAACCCTCAACTCCGAAGGGGCCTTTTATTCGTGAATAAGAGATATCGCCGTAAATGTTTGTTTTGCCTTTTCGATGATTGAAATTAATACCTGCACCACTCACCAGTCCATTACCATATCCCAGGGTTAAGTTATAGGATCCGTTTGTTCCAACATTATTGTTTTCTTTCAATACGATATTGATGTAGCCTGCATTTCCGGCCGCATCAAAACTGGCAGGCGGTGTGGTGATCAGTTCTATTTTTTCTATGTTACCCGAACTCATTCCCGATAGCATTTCCACTACAGCATTCACCGGGAGATGGCTCATCTTTCCGTTAATCATTAATTCCACACCGTCTTTACCGTTCATAGAAATGAGGTTATTCTGATGATCCACGATCACGCCGGGAGACCTTTCTAAAATCTCAAGCGCTGTACTTCCTGCTGATGTAATACTGTTTGCAACATTGATGATCAGCCGGTCAATTTTTTGTTCCAGCAGCGGTTTCTTTACTTCCACCTTTACTTCTTCTAATTGCATCGTTGCTTCATATAGATGGATGGATCCGAGAACCTTGTTCTGGCCTGCCGAGATAGAAAAGTTTGCTGAACTATAAGGATTAAATCCTGTGTGAGTTGACTTTACAAAATAGTTTCCTGTTTTAATATCGTTAAATTCAAAATGTCCGCCTGCATCAGTAAGCATTCCTTTTACAAGACCGGAATCTGTGGCTCTCAACAGGAGCACGTTTACGTTACCAATTTTTTTGTCAAGGCTATCTTGAATTGTTCCGGAAATATTCGACTGAGCCTGGCCTTCAGAATAATTTAAAAGTAATGCAAGAAGGAATAATAGTTTCATGATTAATTATGTTGTTTAAAAAAAATCATTTTTTCCACAGAAACTTTTCGCAAACATGATATGCAACCCTTTGTTCAAAAAAATCATTTGAGGTGATTGCACAGAATCATGAGTAGGTGAACCGTTTTACTTAGTTAATCATTATAAAAAACACCGATTGAGCGTTCCCTCAAAAAGAACACTGTTGGCCATTATTTCTTTTAACAAGTATTTCTCAAAAAAATTGAACTCATACGGTTTGTCGTATTCGACTACCCAAAAAGAAACAGAAAAGCAACAATCAAATTTATAAACAGCGCAATCATTTTTCACGGCTAATGATCCCGCGGCGGAATTGAATGATCGGTGAGAGGAATTATAAAGTTAAGTGGCGATTGGAATGAAGAAAAGAAAATTCCTAAAAAAAATTATTACTGAAAGCATATGAAAAGTGGGAAATTTTAGACGTTATTGCCAAAAATAGAAATAGCATTTATTAGTTCGTTTACTGTAAAAAGTAGTGTCTGCCTTACTTTCCCTTTCCCAACAAAATAATCCTTATCGTATGAATCATTATTTTAAAATCCAATGCCAGGGAAATATTTTCGATATAGATAATATCGTATTGCATGCGTTCTATCATTTCCTGTACGTTTTCGGCGTAGCCAAATTTTACCATTCCCCAGCTGGTTACTCCAGGCTTTACTTTAAGGAGCAATTTGTATTCAGGGTGATCTTTGGTAATCAGGTCGATGTAATATTTTCTTTCCGGCCGCGGGCCTACCAGGCTCATTTCTCCTTTCATTACATTCCATAACTGTGGTAGTTCGTCAAGCCGCCAGCGGCGCATAATTCGGCCCCATTTAGTAATTCTTTCATCATTGTCGCTGCTCAGCATCGGGCCATTCTCCTCAGCATTCATTACCATCGATCTGAACTTGTGGATATTAAAAACCCTTCCTTTGTAGCCAACTCGTTCCTGCGAATAAAATATACTTCCGGGCGAAGAAAATTTTGTTCTGACGGCTGTGTAAATCAATAAGGGTGATAATAGAATTAATCCAGAAACGGAAAGAATAATGTCAACAAGTTGTTTCACATTTTGTTGCCACGGATTCATCAGTCCTGTATGAATTTCTATCAACGGAGTTCCCATGATGTTGGTAGTTCTCACATTTCCGCTTAAAATATCTACTTTATCCGGCATCATTTTTACGTTCACTTCTTTCTCAGCAAGCAGTTGAAGAATCTTTTCCAGTTCATCTCTTTCCTCATTTTGTATAGCGATAATCACTTCGCTGATTGCCATTTGATTGATGATGTGTGACGTTTCGCTTAGCTTGCCAAGAAAACGGATTTTTCCATTGGATGCAATATCATTTTCGTCGTCCGTGGAAATGTAACCGCATATACGATATCCTGTTTTTTCCCGGTTGGTATTGATCGCGGTAAATAATTCATGTACTTTTTCGCTGCTGCCAACAATCAACGTATTGAACCATATTTCTTCCTGCTGTAATTGTTTGTGGGCCTTGCTGAGAAAGAAATACCTTATGATATACGTGATGAAAAACTGTAGTCCGAAGAGAATGAAAAACTGGGTATAGAACGTCGAAAGATTTTGATCTCTCTTGTATAAAAGAAAAATAAAAAATAAGATAATGCTTCCTAAAAATGCACTTAAAAATGTAGAGAGTAATTCAAGCAATCTTGATTTGTAATAAAGACCTTTGTAGCTTCCAAAGAGATGATGTAATGCAAAATAGCCTGAAGGATACAAAGCTAAACCCACCAAAAATTTTCTGCTGAAATGAAAATGTTCATATCCTATCTTTCGGTGGATCCAATAAAAAATGATCCACGCGCTTATAGCTGCAATCAAATCGCCTAACACATAAAATCCGATATGTAACCGCTTTTGCAAATTGGAAGAAAGTTTGAATTTACGTGATTTGGTTGTGGCTTATTTTTTCAAGAATCAAATGGGCCACTTCCATGGCACGGTAACCGTCAATCTCACTAACGATGGTAGGCGTATTGGTTTTGATGGAATTTACAAAACTTTGCAATTCCGCTAATATCGCGTTGTTTTCTTTTATCACGGGCGAGGCAATAGCAATTGTTTTTTTGCCGTGATTGGTATCAATGTCAAAAGTGAAAACATTTTTATCTTCGGGCGATTTGTATTTTATGATCTCTGTTTTTTTGTCGAGAAAATTAATACCTATATAAGAATCCTTTTGAAACAAACGCATCTTGCGCATTTTTTTCATGCTGATCCGGGAAGAAGTAAGATTCGCTACACACCCGTTATCAAATTCCATTCTCACGTTGGCAATATCAGGCGTATCACTTAAAACATTTACACCATTGGCAAAAACATTTCTCACACTGCTTTTTACGAGCGATAAAATAATGTCTATATCATGAATCATTAAATCGAGGATCACGCTTACATCTGTACCGCGCGGATTGAACTGTGCCAAGCGGTGCACTTCTATAAACATCGGTTCCAGGTGATATTCTTTTGCGGCCAGCAACGCAGGATTGAAACGCTCTACATGCCCCACCTGTAATTTTATATTTGCTTCTTTGGCAAGCTTCACGATTTCTTTTGCTTCTGCCATCGTATTGGCTAATGGCTTTTCTATAAAAACATGTTTGCTTTGTAAAATCGCCCGCTTGCACAAATCGTGATGCGCGGTAGTGGGCGCTACGATGTCGGCAATATCGCACGCATTTATCAACTCATCAGCATCCTTGAATCTTCGGATTCCATATTCTTTTTTGATCTCCTTTGCCGTGTCGTCCGAAGGATCAAAGAAGCCGGCTAATTTTACGTCTTCTATTTGTTTCCAATTGTTCAGATGGAACTTGCCGAGGTGCCCCGTTCCAAATACGCCTACTTTTAGCATAATTTTTTTTTTAAACGCGCTAAAGGTAATAACAGATAAATAAAAATCTTCGTTATTTGTTGCTTTGCTGATACTGAATTAGCGGATCACCGGACCCGTAGGTTTTTCACAGGCGACAGTCCGGTTGCGTTTTTAATAGTATATATGATTTCTTGTTGCGCGCCGGCGTAAATTAAAAGTGTTTAAAACAAAAAATAGAATAATGGAAAATTTAGTGATACGCATGAGGGATATTGATAGTTTGAATTGGTTTATTAAACAAATGTCCTTACTCCTACGGAGGTGTAAGAATGCCTGAAATCATTTGGCGTGCAATCTTTTTTCTTCTTAAAAATTCTATTAGAATTAGACATGTTATTGAAGCCGCACTTGTAAGCGATCTCATTAACACTCTGCGTCGTTTCGATGAGCATGCGCGAAGCATGTCCAAGCCTGATATCATTCAACGTGTCCACAAAAGTTTTCCCGGTTCTTAGTTTAAAAAACCGGCTTATGGAAACTTCCGTCATGCCCGCAATTTTAGCGGCATCGCCGAGCGTTACGTTTTGGCTGAAATTACTATTCACAAATTCCATAATCTTTTCAATCCTGCGGCTGTTGTAAAAAGTTTTTTCTTTATTAAAAGAGGCGTCCGATAGGGTACGAAAATTTCTTGATATGGAAAGGTCGTGAAGAATAGACATGAGCTCGAGCACGGAGTCAAAACTGTGTTTTTGAGCCAGGTCAATGATGCGCGGTGAAATAGTAGTTGTAGTTTCCGGTGAAAATAATACGCCACGCGCCGATCTTAAAAAAAGATTCCTGATAAAACTCATCTGGTTTCGTTGCAAAAACTTTTCATCAAAAAGATCGCGATGAAATTGAATGGTAACTTCTTTAATTATTTTATTCTTGCATTTATGAGTAAACCATGCGTGTTGTAAATTTGAGCCAACCAATACCAACTCGATATCTCCTATTTCTTCCACATGATCGCCGATTACCCGCTGCGCGCCCGCTGCATTTTGTATAAAATTCAACTCGATTTCATCGTGAACATGCAAAGGAAAATCAAACTCCTTTTTGGTTCTTGAAAATATAGAAAAGCAGTCGGAAGGCGTCAGCGGCGTTATTTCCCTTAATATTTTTTCGTTCATGCTGGTAAAGAAATAATTAATTATGGCTAATGAAATATCAAGAAAGTATTATAATTAATACAGACTAAAAGTATGAAAAATATTAGGGCTATTGCTGTTCACAAAGAAAAAATATTAATATGAAATAAAAAACTATTATTAAAAGATAATAAAGTATTAATTCCATGTTATTAATTGGAATAACTTTGGTGTCTTAAAAATTGCGATCAGGGAATGTGACGTGGCAACTTTTAAATTTATCATTTCAATCGTTTACAACAACGACTGATTTATAAATTGATTAAAAATGAGAATTTTAAAAAAAAATCTTTGTAATCGGTTTCAGTTAACTAAAAATTCCTACT
>JAHEZA010000167.1 GCA_023251335.1 Chitinophagaceae bacterium
TAGCTTCACGGCAATGTCCACATTTACATCCATGTAATGGGGATCGTCCTTATAGTCTTTTACAAATCTTCCACTAAACTCTCCAACGCCATTTACAAATTTTCCTTCGCGATCAACGAGGGTCAAAATTCCCAGGTTATTTTTCTTTCCCACCTTAAAGTCATCAGCCCCAAAAGCAGGAGCCGTATGTACGATTCCTGTTCCGTCTTCGGTAGTTACAAAATCTCCTGTAATAATTTTAAAAGGCTCAGCTCCCGGAGTTATTTCCTGGATTTTCTCTAAAGAATTGGCTTCGAAGGGCATTAACTGTTCATAGGAAATACCTTCTAGTTTGCTTCCTTTAAAAGTTGCTGATCTGAGCCAGGGAATTAATTTATCTCCTTCTTTATAATCATTAAAAGAAATATTTTCTGCTTCGGATTTGAAATATTTTGGAATTAAAACTGTTGCAAGAATAACATGATTCGGCAAATGTGTATAAGGATTATATGTTTCAACCAATGAATATTCAATATTAGCTCCAACTGTTAAACCCAAATTTGACGGTAATGTCCACGGTGTAGTTGTCCAGGCAAGAAAGAAAAGCTCTTCGTTTTTAGAACCTTTAAACAAAAATTCCGATTTTTCATTTTCAATGATCTTGAACATTACCGTAGCACTCGTATCCTTTACATCTTTATAGGTTCCCGGCTGATTGAGTTCATGTGAACTTAAACCCGTTCCTGCTGCGGGCGAATAAGGCTGTATGCTTACACTTTCATATAAATAACCTTTTTTATATAGTTCTTTCAGGCACCACCAAAGTGTTTCAATGTAGTTATTTTCAAACGTAATATAAGGATGTTCCAAATCGACCCAATAACCCATTTTCTGCGTCACCTCATCCCATTTATCTTTAAATTTTAACACTTCACGGCGACACGTAGCATTGTATTCCTCTACCGAAATTGATTTCCCAATGTCTTCCTTCGTAATTCCCAATAATTTTTCTACTCCCAGTTCAACCGGTAATCCGTGCGTATCCCAACCACCCTTACGATTTACCTGGAAACCCTGCATGGTTTTATAGCGACAAACCAAATCTTTTAACGTTCTGGAAATTACATGGTGAATACCCGGCATGCCATTGGCGCTTGGAGGCCCCTCATAAAAAACGAAAGAAGGTTTTCCTTTCCGGTTAGAAATACTTTTTTGAAATGTATTTTCCTGGTTCCACGATGCCAGCGTTTCATCCGCAATTTGTGTAAGATTCAACTGTTTGTATTCGCGATATTTCTGCTTCATTATTTTTAACCTTCATAGTAAAATAAAAGGATGCAAAGGTAAGATTTTTGCAAGGCAGTTATAACCGGAAGTGTTCATTTTTCTTTAAGCAATGATGCGCTTTCATTTCGTTAAATTTGTTTATTAAATAAATTAAAAGCAATGAAAATAAAAGCATTAGGCAGCCAGGGAATACAGGCATCTGCAATAGGTCTAGGTTGCATGGGAATGAGTGAATTTTACGGAGAACAAAATGAAACTGAATCAATACGGACGATCGTTAGGGCACACGACCTGGGTGTTTCTTTTTTTGACACTGCAGATATGTATGGGCCTTACACAAATGAAATATTGGTGGGAAAAGCAATAAGATCTTTTAGAAAAGAAATTACCATTGCTACTAAATTCGGAATCGTCAGAGATCCTTCAAATCCAAAAGCACGGGGAGTAAATGGCCGCCCCGAATATGTAAAAAGCTCTTGTGAAGGAAGTTTAAAAAGATTAAACGTAGAAGCGATTGACTTATATTATTTGCATCGCAAAGATCCTGATACACCAATAGAAGAAACCGTAGGCGCTATGTCACAGTTAGTAAAAGAAGGAAAAGTAAGAGGAATAGGACTAAGCGAGGTGAATGTGGAGACATTGCGGAAAGCACACGCAACATTCCCGCTTACAGCTTTACAAACTGAATACAGTCTTTGGAGCCGGGATCCGGAAGACGGGATTCTGGAGGCGTGTAAGGAATTAGGAATTGCATTCGTGGCGTATAGCCCGCTGGGCAGAGGATTTTTAACCGGGCAGATAAAAAAGTTTGAAGACTTATCCACGGGTGATTTTCGAAAAACTTCCCCGCGTTTTCAGGGAGAAAATTTTGATAAAAACCTGGCGTTAGTGAATGAGGTATCATCAATTGCAAAAGAAAAAGGATGCACGCCTTCACAGTTGGCACTAGCATGGGTAATGGCACAGGAAGATTTTATTTTTCCTATTCCCGGCACAAAGAGAATAAAATATCTTGAAGAAAATGTACAAACTGCGGACATTTCATTATCCGCCAGGGAGCTGGTGCAGATTGAAAAAGTATTTCCAAAAAATGCGGTATCAGGGTCGCGCTATTCTGAGGCGGGAATGAAATCTTTGAATCAGTAAAGACCTTGGCAAATTAATTTTTACAGTAGACAAAGGAATATTAGATATTTTTATTTAGTCGTAAAATATATCCCGGAATATTTACAATTTTTATTTGAATAAATTTTGATGAAATTCTATTTTCAATTCTTTCATACAATTGGCGCAAAGGCAATCCTCATAATTTTCGTGCAAATAATTTCTTTCTGTTTCTGTTAGGGTTACACTTGTGCACTGACACAATAAGATGGAACCCACTTTGCATTCAAAAGAGGTACTGCATCGCGGACAATATTTTTTTTCATGCTCAGACATAGGATTTCTGCTTTAGAAAGTTATGATGACAGATGAGACTGCCCTAAGAGTCATTGTGTTGCGGAATGATAAACGAAACGGTAAACACTGTACCCTTTCCCGGTTCACTTTCCGCAGAAATACTTCCTTTGTGGGCTAAAATGATATTTTGAGAATTGGCGAGTCCTAATCCATTACCTTTTTCTTTTGTAGTAAAGTATGGTTCAAAGAGTCTGTCCATATCAGATTTCGATATGCCTTTTCCATTATCAGAAAATTTCACGGTACATTTATTGCCTTTCTTACTTGTCGAGATTTTTAAAATTCCATTTTCTCCCATTGCTTCTATTCCATTAACAATGATATTCAAAAAAGCGATTTTTATTTTTTCAGCATCAATAGAAATCGGGCAAATCTCCGGATCATACTCTTTTTCTACCCGCACACCATTTAATTTTATTCTGTCTAAAGCCAAACCAAGGCTTTCATCTATTATGTCGTTAATAGATGCCATTGAGAATTTGAGTTCCGACACACGAGTTGTTGCTAGCAGATCGCTTACCAACTGATTGATCCTTTCTGAATTTCGCTTTATCATTGCGAACAACATGTCCGTATCTCCATTATCCCCGATTTCAGATCGCAATTGTTCGGTTGCGAGGTTAATATTAGTCAACGGATTTCTTACCTCATGGGCTATGACACGCGCTACACGCCCCGTTAAGGCGTATTTCTCAAGATTGCGCAATTCAATTAATTCGGTATTCAATTCCGCAAGTTGCTTTATCCGGCTTTGTAATTGGGTTTTGTATTCGTTTGCTTTTATAGAAGCCTTTCTTTTTTCCTTGTTTTCTTTATTATAAACGACTAGTGAATAAAATGTAAGTATCACGGCAATGATGATAGAAACCATGTTTAAAACCTGGATGAGACCAGAATATTTGGAAACACTTTTGGCTCTTTCATTCCAAAGATTAGTTTCCGCATTTTTCATAATGTTCAGTTCGCCCACGATGGAATCGGTTTTTGAAATGCTTAATTGATTTTCATCCAGGCTTTTTGGTGAAGTTTTATGCGTTTCCGCGTATTTGGAAATTACGTTTTCTATCCATAGAAATTTCTGGTCTATCAAAGATCGCAACGTGTCAAGATTCTTTTGCTGTTCTGCGTTGTCAATCATTAACAACCTTAGCTTTTCAAAAGTGCTGTCCGTTTTTCGAAGGCTTTTGTCGTAATTTCTTAATAAATCTTTATCATTGGTGAGCAGATAACCTCTAAACGAAGATTCAGCTTCTGTTATCAATCCCTGTATATTATCAAGATTATGAATTACTTCGTTTGTGTGATTAATCCAAAAATCCTGAATTGTTACTTCACGTGTAGATACCAGCGTAAGAATGTATGAAAGAAACAAGAGAAAGAGCGCTGCAAAAAATCCGACCCGTGTCCTGTTCGCCATCTTATCTAAAATGTTTCTTAGCATTTATTCTTTGGGAATTAAATTCTCTGTGGAAAATAGAAATTAAATATACACCGCCTGGCGAGATAACAAATTTCAGTTATTGTTTTTTAACCTATTTTTTATTCAATTTGCTTATAAGCCATAAAATCAGGGCAACAACTATTACGATACCAATAACTCCCACCCATACTCCGGCCTTGAAAATAGAACCAATGGCAGCGCAACTGCTCAGGCATAAAGCGATCAGAAAAAAAGGAATCAGCATTTTTTTGCGAAAAATCATTTTGTTTGAGTTTAAATTTTGGAATATTTGTTCAATAAGCCAGGTAAGTGCTTATTTTAATTATCAATAGTTATTGGAAATAATAATGCCAAAATATATAGTCAGCAAGCACTGGGTTCCGGAATTTATTTTTTGGGTATTAACAATTTGCCAGTGCAGTCAATGGACAATTTAAGCTTTTTTTATTTGAAAGAATAACAACAATTCTTTTGCCACATGTTGGGCAAATTTTTACTCAATTCTTTAAACGACGGTGGAAATGCAAAATCAATTTCCTTTTATGAAATCTATATCCCTGTGGGGTTTCATTGTTTTAGCATCTGATTTTTGTATCTTGGCAATGTATTTTGTCGTTATCCCGGGAGGAAACACAATTATAAAAAATTAAAATTAAAAATTATGAGCTCAGGAAAAGTAATAGCAAGCGTTTTAGCCGGTGCCGCCGCAGGCATCGTTTTAGGAATTTTATTTGCACCGGACAAAGGCACAGAAACAAGAAGAAAGATTGCGGAAAAAGGCTCCGATGTAGCAGGTTCAGTAAAAAACAAATACAATGAATTTACTGACACCATTTCAGAGAAATATGATGCAGCAAAGCAAAAACTGTCAAACCTTGTTTCGGAAGGGAAAGACACGGGAAAAGATATCGTGAACCAGGCAAAACAAAAAGCGGATGCCATGAAAGATGATATTAGAAATCCAAAACCAATCAACTCATAAGTTTTTTATACTTTTGGAATTTGGTGGAAATTCGCGGAGAATGTATTGTCCGGTGATAAAATATGATTAAACATGGAAAACAAGCAAAGCACTGTTGAGGAGTTGTACTATAAACTCAAAGAATATGCTGATCTCAGGTTGAATCTGTTCAAATTAAAGAGCATCAAAAAAGCGTCAGATTTTTTTTCCACGCTTACTGCGATTATCATTTTGTTGGTGCTTTTTTTTCTTGTGGTCATCTGCTTCACTATAGGGATAGCGCTCCTTTTAGGCGATTGGCTTGGGCATAGCTTCTATGGTTTCCTTATCATGGGAGGACTATTTATTATCATCGGGCTTATTCTCTATTCGGGAAGAGACAAGTTCCTAAAGCTATCAATTAGTGATAGACTTATCAAAGAGTTATTAGAAGATTAAATTCATGGAATAAATTTTCTGAAAATGAATATTGAAGATACGGAAGACGGAATGCTGGGAGTTGTTCAAAATACGGCGGACCTAAAGGCAGCCATCAAGAGGCTTGAAAGGAAGAGGACTGTAATAGAAGATGAACTTCAGGAAAAATTTTCTGAAATGCTTGAAACGCTTAAACCGGCTAATATTTTAAAGACCACTCTTCATGAAGTACAGGAGTCAGTGCCATTAAAGCATAACCTTCTGAAAATCGCGTTGGGTCTTGGCGCTGGTTATTTTTCGAGGAAATTAATAGTCGGCAAATCTGCCGGAATCGTTAAAAAGGCTTTGGGAACTGCCTTGCAATTCGGAATAACGCATTTTGTAGCCAGCAAGGGCGGCGCCTCCGAGGACGATACTACTCCTAAGGAAAATAAGAAAAGTATTTTGGGGAGAATACTTTCTATTTAACTAAAGGCAATTCTTACACGCTGCCACTCACCTCACGTTCCCATCTGAAATGAAGATGGTTCCTCAACGCACTGATATCATAGTAAACACACAAATTCGTTAAATTCCTATTTAGTGTCTCTTAAGAGATGCTTACTTCTG
>JAHEZA010000652.1 GCA_023251335.1 Chitinophagaceae bacterium
AATAAATTATAAGACGGCTTTTAACAAACGTTTATAGCTTGTTGAATAAAATATTTTTTTTCTTTTGAAAGATCAAGGAAAGGATGCTCTTCTTCTATCTCATAAATTTTTTTCAATTGCATAGTGATAAATTTTTGATGTGCCTTGCTTTCTTTTGCAAAAGGTTTATGATTAACAGCCTTAAGAATGTCTTCTATTTTTTTGGAAATCTTTTTTTCCTCGTCATTCAAGAAAGAATCATAAAATCTTTCAAATACAAAATTGATTGCAGTTTCACTTGGATGTACCAGGTCACTTCTATAAAAACGATAATCACGCAAAACATCCGTTACCAATTCATAAGAAGGGAAATAAAATGCATCGTGCTTTTGTTCACAGACAGAATGAGAAACTTCAATTAATCTTGCTTTACTACGGTTATTTTCCACCACTCCATCACGTACATGTTTTACCGGGCTAACCGTAAAAATTATTTTCAAATCTGAGTTAAAGTTTTTCAGGGCAGCTAAGACACTTAAAAATTCAGAAGCTATTTCATCTATCGCCAATAATCTTTTTTGAAAAATAGCAGCAGTCGCTTTGTGGCAATTGGCTACATGCTTTTTACTTTCTTTTATTTGATAAGAGAACGCACTGCCTAAAGTGATGATAAGAACTTTTGCTTCCTTTAAAAAAGCGTGTGCTGCTGACTGTGATGCATTTATTTTTTCTAAAACACTGTTTTTATCAGGGGCTGAAAAAGAAGAATGATGTTTCCAACTATGCCACAATCCGTTTAGTTCAAAAAGATTTTCTTCATCAAATGGTTTATTTTCGATGTAAGAAAAAAGTGAGTCTGTAATACTCAAGGGATCATACAGAATTCCGTTTGGATTTTGAAGAATATTAAATTTTAATTCCTTCAGCTTATTCCCGATCTCTTCTGAAAAACAGGATCCGATAAAAAGGATCTTATCACTGTAAGAAATGGTAAAAGGATAAGATTGAATTTGAAACGGTAAAAAGAATTCCATTTATATAAAAATTTCAGAAGCCATTTGGCTTGCTTTTAATAATTCGCTTTCATTAATATTTTTCAGATATCCTAATTGTTTAAAATAAGGAATCATTAGTTCGGTATTCATATTTCCTACTAATTCATCTTCTGCGAAAGGGCAACCCCCAAAACCTTTGAGCGCACCATCAAATCGCAGGCATCCGTTTTGCAATGCAGCATCAATTTTCTGTTGCCAGTTAAAACTGGTAGAATGAAGATGAACGCCGGTTTCCAAATCAGGAAATCGGGAAATAACTTTGTTTACTATGGATGCCACCTTCGAAGCATCTGCCATGCCAACGGTATCTGCCAGGGAGATGATACCAATCCCCTCTCCTGCTATTTTATCGATCCATTCTAAAACGATGTTTTCATTGTACTTATCACCGTAAGGATTTCCAAATGCCATGGAAATATAAACGACCAATTCTTTTTCATTTATATCACAAATGCGTTTTATCTCTTTTACCCGTTCCAGCGATTCTTCAATCGTGCTGTTCGCGTTTCTCATTTGAAAAGTTGGAGAAACGGAGAATGGAAATCCCAGGTAATGAATTTCTTCAAATCCGGCTGCTTCCTCTGCTCCGCGTACATTAGCAATAATGGCAAGCAACTTTGAGTGACTGTTTTTTACATCTAATTCTTTAATCACTTCTTTGGTATCTGCCATCTGGGGAACCGCTTTTGGCGAAACGAAACTTCCAAAATCAATTGAATCAAAACCAACTTTTAGTAATTGATTGATGTATTCGATTTTCTTTTTAGTTGGGATTAAAGTCTTCCAGCCTTGCATGGCATCGCGCGGGCATTCTATGAGTTTTAATTGTTTCATGCTACAGTATAAAGTTATTTAAAACAACAACAATTAAATAATAAAACAATGAAACAAGTTACGAGTTTTTCCAGCGAACGATTCTCAGTTTGTGCATTAGGGCCATTATGTGATAGGTAATGTCTAACTCAAACCACCGATGGGAATTTTTAATTTTTCCCGGATATTTATGATGATTGTTATGATATGCGTCTCCGATAAAGATCAGGTCGATAGGGAAT
>JAHEZA010000653.1 GCA_023251335.1 Chitinophagaceae bacterium
CTATATCGATGAGAATATAAAATCTTTAAAAGCAGAAATTGAAGAAAAGAAATTATTGTTCCTGGGCGAAATGGGATTAGACCCGGGGATTGATCACATGAGCGCGATGAAACTGATTGCTGACATAAAAAAGCAGGGTGGAAAAATTACTTCATTCAAATCACATTGTGGTGGTTTGATAGCTCCGGAAAGCGACGATAATCCATGGCATTATAAAATTACATGGAATCCGGCAAACGTAGTGATGGCCGGAAGTGCAGGGGCCATATATCGCGATAACAAAAAAACAATTGAGATTCCTTATTCAGAAATCTTCAATGATGAAAATAATTTAGTAAGCGTTCCCGGGCTTTTTCCTTTAGCGTGGTATGCCAACAGAGATTCGCTTTCCTATATTGATACGTACGAACTGAATGATGTCAACACATTTATCCGCACCACATTGCGCTATCCTTCTTTTTGCCGGGGCTGGAATAAGATCGTAAAACTTGGGCTAACCGATAAAAATGATTTTGAAGAAATTAAAGACTGCAAAACTTTTTCAGGTTGGTTCAATCTGAAAAAAAATAAGCTGGATTTAAAAAATGAAAATGACTTTTTCAATGATGAATTTTCTGAACAAACCGACTATCTTGGACTACGCGAAAGCGAATCACTTCCTGTCGAGCTTTCCAGTTCTGCTTCCCTTCTGCAATATCTGTTAGAAAAGAATTTGGTGATGCGGCCAGATGATAAAGACATGATCGTTATGCTTCATGAAATTGAATATACCGTGAATGAAAAAAGTAGACAAACAAGAAGTTGCCTGATTGTAAAAGGCGAAGACCCGCTTCATACCGCGATGGCAAAAACCGTTGGTTTGCCGCTGGGTATAGCCGCAAAATTAATCCTGGAAAGTAAAATTCAGCTAACGGGTTTACATATTCCAGTGATCCCGGAAATTTATGAACCAGTACTAAAAGAACTGGAACTGAATGGTATAAAATTTAATGAACAAAAGACCATTCTAGAAAAATAAATCGAGATCCTCCGGAAAGAAGATCTCGATTATTTTAAAAGCATTTATGATCTCAACGGTTGAAACATGAAAGCGTTTTTAGAATTTTACTGATTGGACGCTTGCTTTTCTGCATCTGCCTTCATTTTATCGTTTGCCGTGATAAGGAATTCTACTCTTCTGTTTTGTGCCATGCCTTCAGGTGTATCATTCGTATAAGCTGGAGCCGATTCGCCAAAACCTCTTGTTGTCATTCGTACCGCATTTATTCCCTGGGATTGCAAGTAATCTCTCACAGCATCAGCGCGCCTCAAAGATAATCCCATATTGTAATCATCAGTTCCGCGGCTATCCGTGTGGCCTTGGATCTCAATATTTGTGTTTGGGTATTTGTCCAGGATTGTAACCAATTTATTCAAATTGCCCTTTGCCGAGTCACCTAAATCAGATTTCGAAAACGCAAAAAGGATCTTTTCGTTAAATTCTATTTTAATTCCTTCCCCTATTCTTTCCACTTTCGCATCGGGAACATCCTTTTGAATTTCTTCGGCCTGTTTGTCCATATCTCTCCCAATAATAGCACCAGCCGTACCGCCAACCGCCGCTCCTATAATAGTTCCCAACGTTTGATTACCTGCAGCTTTCCCAATGACAGCCCCTCCTACTGCGCCGGCCGCGCCTCCTATTACAGCACCCTTTTGCGATTTAGTTGCATTACATCCCATCATTATCAGGACAATAACCGGTAACGCAACAATTAAATTCTTTAAATGTTTCATCGATAAATGTTTTAGTTCATTTTCTTGGTTTTCAAACATTGTACCAATATTGGAATTAAACAATATAAAAAGTAAAATAGTTACACTGAAATGTCAGTATAAACTAAATTATATTGTTATTGCCATGACAGGAATAAATTATAAGACGGCTTTTAACAAACGTTTATAGCTTGTTGAATAAAATATTTTTTTTCTTTTGAAAGATCAAGCAAAGGATGCTCTTCTTCTATCTCATAAATTTTTTTCAATTGCATGGTTATAAATTTTTGATGTGCCTTACTTTCTTTTGCAAAAGGTTTATGATTA
>JAHEZA010000654.1 GCA_023251335.1 Chitinophagaceae bacterium
CCAGATCTTTTGCCGAACCGTTGTCAGCATCTTCGCTGCCGCTTATTACCAAAACAGGTTGGGTTATATTGCTCAATGCTTCTTTGCTGGTTGACGGCTGCGACCGTTGCAAATACGCCAGCGCGCGCTGGTCCAGCCCTTGCTGCTGCACATAGTTTACCATTCCTTTTAGTTCGGGAACTGAGTCGCCCATCAATGCCCTGTAAAATTGAATTCTCCTTGGCCAAAGCGGGTTGGTAAAATCGGTACCCATACCACCCAATACCGCTGCTTGAATTCTTTTGTCGAACACCAACAAACGCGCTGTAATGATAGAACCCCGCGAATATCCCACTACACTATACTGATTCGTTTTAAGCATTTTCATCAGCAGCATAATGTCTTTGGCTTCGGCATCATTGTCATAGGCAGTGGAATCATGTGGCTTATCTGACTTTCCGTTTCCACGCATATCCAGTGTTATTACTTTATATCCATCATTCAGTAAATAAGCATACAGCGGTGTCCTCTTCCAGGAATCTCCATTTACGATGAAACCATGCACCAACAAAACGGGCTTGCCTTCACCACGTACTTCATAATAAATTTTTGTGCTGTCAAAAGAAGAAAAATAGCCCGAGTCAATCGGAAATTTTGTATCCAAAGAATTGTCTTGGGCTTTGGAATGATTGGTTGCAAAGACAGCTAAAAATAAAAAAATCAATTTCATTTTTAAGGATTTGTGTGAGTGAAAATATTCTAAAATACTCAGCCCTGAAAATATAAAAAATACAATTATTTGTTTATTTACTGTACTGAAAGGTATTCGTTAAAAGACAGGGATTTTATCAATGCGGCAACTTCGGTTTCAAATAACTGTACACCCAGGTTCCGGCGAGTGCACTTAGCAATGTGACAACTGCGATGCTTAATCCGCTTCCTATTTGAACATAAATCGGTCCGGGACATGCACCTGTCAATCCCCAGCCTACGCCGAATAACAGCGACCCATAGACGTAACCCCAGTTGAATTCCTTTTTTTCAAATTGTATCGGTTCGCCATCTATTGTTTTTATATCGAGTTTCTTGATAATAAAAATTCCTAATGCTGAAGTGGCGATGCCGCTCATAAAGATCCCAAACAATTGAAAACCCTGGAAGCGAAACATTTCCTGCATGCGAAACCACGACACCGCGTCTGATTTCATCAGCGCTATTCCAAACAAAATTCCTATCAGAAGGAAAAGAATATTTTTCTTGTTCATTATGCCTATTTAAGAAGTAAGGGTAAAATAAAATTAGCAGTAACGATACCGCCTGCAAAAAACAAAACGGTAGCTAGCAGCGATGGCCACTGCATCATAGAAATGCCTGCTATACCATGTCCGCTGGTGCAGCCGCCGGAATATCGCGTTCCAAAACCTACCAAAAATCCGCCGCCCACTGTGATTATTAAATGTTTCCAGGTAAATAAATGTGACCAGCTATACACTTCCACAGGTAAAATTCCACCTTGTTTTGAAATGCCTAATGCCTGTAAGTTTTGCCAGGTAGCATCAGACAAAGGCATGGCATGTACCGGTTGCAATAAAACTCCGGCTATAAAACCGCCCACCAGCAAACCAATAACAAAATATATATTCCATAAGTAATCTTTCCAGTTGTATTTCAGAAAAGGAACCTTTGCCGGAATGCACATAGCACAAATATGCCGAAGCGAACTTGAGATACCCAATACCCGATTGCCCACCAATAAAAGCAGCGGCACGGTAAGCCCGATAATAGGTCCCGCAACATACCACGGCCACGGCTGCCGAAGAAAATCCATCATATTATGCTTTTTTAAAGTTTCCAAAATTAGTTGAAAAAAGATGAATGAAGGGGAAGCAGTTGGACGGAATCAGCAAAATGAAAATCTTTGAAAAATGTTAGTCCACTGTTGAGATGTTGAAATCTGATTTGCTAATTGGCCAATTAGCTAATTAGGCAATCAATAAACTATTTTCCCCTTATCTTCGCAGGCCAAAAATAAGTTCTTAAAAAATGCTAAGCAGAAGAAATATCAGGGTAAAAGTGATGCAAACGCTTTACAGTATTGAATCT
>JAHEZA010000655.1 GCA_023251335.1 Chitinophagaceae bacterium
CCTTCCTTTATAAAAGCCGAGTCTTTAAATGTTTTACCATCCTGGTATATGTTAAGGTAAATTGTGCCACTTTTTATTTTCTCTAAAGAACCATTTATCACATAAGAAGAATCCTGGGCCTTGGGTGAATAACTGAAAAATAAGAAGAATGAGATAATAGAAAGAACTTGTTTCATTTATTAAGTTTTCAACCAAAGATAATGGTAATTGATAAAAACATTTTTACCGCTAAAAAAAAATTAAGATAGCAAGAGATTATTATGTACTTATTTATTCCCTTGCTACACATCACGCGTTATGTTGGAATAAATCGCATTGTTTAGATAAATAATAAACCTAAAAAGAAATCTATATTTTTTGTTCGTTTACTATTGCAGCATCACTCATTCAATCAAACCGTGATTCTTTTTATAGGTTTTCTTCACGAGCAATGAAATCGAAAGAGCCTTTGTTCGATTTAAAAACCTTCAGCCATCAAAAAAAGCGGCTTATAAATAAGCCGCGTAAATGTACAAACCCCAATTATTTAATTTAAAACGGTAAATCGTCCGCCGGTTCTTCCACGGCTGAAGACGTTTGTTGTGTAGCCTTCGAGACCGGAGTTGAGCTGCGTTGATAAGAATCTTGTTGAGAATTCCCCTCCTGGTTATCATTCTTGCCGCCTAATAATTGAATTCTGAAAACGCTCATTTTTAAGGAAGCAGCAGCTTGATTTTCTTTATTCATATATGCTTCGGCTTCGGGGGAACCTTCCGCATAAATTAATTGTCCCTTTTTTAAATACTGGGCAATTCCGGTTCTGTTCTGATCTGTCCAATAGGCACATTTTACCCAAGTGGTTTTGTCCACTAAATTTCCTTGCGAATCTTTAAATTTTTCTGAATGCGCTACGTTGAAATTTATTACTGTCCGTCCGCTTACTTCATTGGTGGTGCAATCGCCACCAAGATGTCCAATAATTTGTAATTTAATCATAACTGCTGTTTTAAATGTTAGATGATGTAATTGCAGCCACATTCTATCTATAAGAATGAAGCAAAAATCTTTTGAGCAAATACAAACTTAACCATTTTCTAATTCATTTTCTTTTTAAGGCTACTTACCTGGTCCTGCAAATTGCTAACTAAATTTACCAGCGAATCCACATCCCATCTTTGCTGCTGAGTCACTTTATTAATAACAGCCTGAGCCTGCCACATTTCCAACACATCAGCCGTTTGAACCTGGTACGGCTGAAATGCCGGATTGTCGCTTACAAGGGTTAATTTATTTTTATTCTTATTATTTTTAAGGACGCGTTTATAAACAATGCCTTCGCTTTTACTTACAACAATGTAGGCAGCATTATTTTTTACATCATCTATTTTATCAACTTTCTCGCCTACGATGACGCTTCCACTCGGCGTGGGCATCATGCTTTCGCCGATTATTTCAAAAGCGCGATAGCTTCCGCCGGAAAGCATAGGAAGTGTAAAAGTGTTCAATTCATCAATGAATTCATTATCACCGTAACCAGCGAGGTAACCTGCTGCCGCCTTTACGGGAACAAAGTGAATAATATTCCTGTCGGCAGACATCATTTTTAATTGTCTCCTTTTTGCAAGATAATTTCCACCCTTTTGCTGATTGAGATCATGAAGCAGTAATTCGTCTAAGGTAACTTTGAATATTTCACCTAAGGTTTCTAATACATCAAGTCGTGGATCGGCTCTTTCTTCTTCATAAGCCCCGATAAGTGAACGCTTGATTCCTAATTTGGCAGCGAACTCTTCTTGTGTCCAACCTCTTAGTTTACGCAGATATTTTAAATTTTGACCGGCTAATGACATAACTGACTAATTTATTTAGAACAAAATTACTAATTAAATTAGTTCCGCCAAATTTATTTTATTTATTCGAAATAGTTTCGATTAAAAAAAAGAAATCTTCCTTTAATGTTCGTTTACTGATGACACGTAAGTATGAACATAAACAATACAGAGAAGTAAGTCATAATCCAAGCTTATTTATTTCCGTCTCTATTTACATAAATAATAATTATATTCGATAAAATCTTTTGACAACTTGAAAATCAAATTTT
>JAHEZA010000168.1 GCA_023251335.1 Chitinophagaceae bacterium
CTTTCCTTATTAGCACCTTCTTTTATCCAATAAAAATTATCATCCTGGGTGCCGATATATAAATCACCGATATTGTCAATAAAAAGGGTAGATATCTGGCTATTAAAAGTAACCCCTTTTGGCGGGAAAATAAATGGGGGCCATCCTATTCCGGTCATTTCTCCGTTTGGCGTATAATAGAGATTATTATTCTTTGTGGCATAGAAAAATATACTGTCCGGGCCTTCCACCATGGCCCTTATGCTGTCTTCTGCTTCGGGATTTGTAAAATTTTTTAAGTAACTTTTTTGGCCAGTTATATTATCTCTGATGTCTCCACTATATAAGATTGCCGGCCCAGTCATTTCATGCCCTTTTAATTTCCAAATTCCGATAGAACTTGACAGACGTACAGGTCCTGCTTTTGTACATAATACTTCATAAAATCTTACGCCCATTTTTTCGGCTCCAGAAATTCTCTCAAATAAAGGCTCCTCCTGGGCCGTTACTGCTGATTTTGTAATAAGAATAATTATAAATACGAGCAATAGTCTTAAAATAAAGCATGTGCGCATGAGTTAAAGTTATGAAGTTTTATATCTTTCTTACTTTCATTTAAATTTGTGTTTTGCTTTTCTTGTTGATTTCTCGTCCTGGAAGAAAATAAACACAATGATGAACTTCGCTGAAAATAAGATTCTGAAAAAATTGTCGCTGAGGTTATTTTTCCTGAATACCGCCGACTTCTAAAGCTAATTGTATTTTTACCTACTAGGTTATGCGCATTTACCAACTACCTCTTTGGTTTGGTAATTTATATTGATGACCAAATAACCGGATTTGATATTTATTTTACTGAACAAAATAACCTATAGGAAAAGCAAAGCAGTAATGGCACTATTCTTATGAAAGCCCTTTTAGCTATTAGTACTTTCCGGAATGATGGGTACCGATTCTTTCAGCATGAAAACTTCTAAAGAGAACGCAGTAAAAGAGTATTATTTAAGTGGCTTGCCCGCATTAAGAGTTTATGGAAAATATCTTCCTGCAAATGCACTTTTATTTCAACAGTTATCAGCACAAGAGCTTAAAGTGTTTACCATTCTTTCTTCCCTGCCTTATGCATATTTTAATTATCACGAAAATTACATTGCAATTATAGCTACAAACATGCGGTAGAAGTAGGTGCCACAAGATGTTCTTCATAATACGATGTAAAAAAGGACTACAATAGAGCACAGACTTCATCCGCTATCAGGTAATTTAAACGATAACATGGAAACCCGTCTGTACCTATACAGTAAACGAATAAAAAATGCAGATTCCTATTTTTCTCTATCAAGTCGCTTTAGCCGGTTAAATAGTGAAACAAGCTCCCAAATTCTGCAACTATTAGATCGGCAGCTACGGCATTCAAAAATTTTACTCCCTTAAAAGGCATTTCTACCAAATTAAAAACAACAACTACCAAATGTAGCATGATTGCTGTATTGGTCTTGGATATTTTAGCAGTAAGATTTGCCTACCGGAAATTCTATATCCTAAATATCATTAGAAGCGGAAAACAAGGGCGTGTTTGATTTCCTTGTATCAGTTCACGGTGTTTAAGTGAAAAACAACAGCTAAGTCCAACCATTGATTATTTATTGAATTAAGCGCTAAAAATATTTTCCACTTTAAATTAAAAATTATGAAACAGATATCGAAAACAAAAAAAGCACTTATTGGGTCGTCATTGATTTTGTGTTTATTCACAAATTGTACAAAAAATGAACTGATGACTCCGGATGGAAAATTACAGACCATGGACATGGATGCCGGTAATGCAAAATCAATTTTTAACAATGTGCTCATCAACACTTTTTCGGGCAGTGACATGTATGGTTATACAGGTGATGGAGGCCTCGTTGCAAATGCTTTGTTGAATAGTCCACAGAATGTGTATGTTGATAAAAGAGGGGATGTTTATATTTCTGATTTAGGCAATAGCAGGATAAGGAAAGTCGATGGAAGATCGGGCATTATTACTACGGTGGCAGGAAACGGAAATTACGGATTTTCGGGTGATGGCGGCCCGGCTGCACAAGCCAGTTTAAACGCTGCATTTCATACAGCAACCGATGATTTTGGCAACCTGTATATTTCTGATTTAGCTAATAACAGGATTCGCCGGGTTGACAGGAATACGGGTATCATTAATACCATTGCCGGGACAGGCTTATCAGATTTTAATGGTGATGGCCGCACAGCGTTGGAGACGAATCTATATCAACCATTTGGCCTTGCGTTCGATAAAAACGGTGATTTGATTTTTTCAGACGGAACAGGCCTTCGCTTAAGAAAACTAAATATGAGAACTAAAAGAATATCCACCATTGCAGGTAATGGTAACCGTGGATATGCGGGCGACGGCGGCCGGGCTAAAAATGCCCTGTTTAATTTTATATGGAATGTAGCTATTGATCATGAATGTGGAGATATCTATGTAAGTGATGAATCCAACTATAGGATAAGAAAAATTAATCCTTCCTCAGGTGTCATCACTACCGTTGCAGGCAACGGTATTTTAGGAAACAGCGGCAATGGCGGATTAGCTACCAATGCCTCATTTACAGGACCCGTAGGTATTGCAATAGGCAGGGGTGGAAACCTTTTTATTTCGGATGAAATTCTTTCACAGGTGTACGCCGTTGACAAAGTAACAGGTCGCATAAGAATCATTAGTGGAAATGGGACGAATGGATTTTCTGGTGATGGCGGCCCGGCCATAAAGGCAATCTTATCTCACCCTAACAGCCTGTCTTTTGATTCAAACGGAAACTTGTATATCTGTGATGCCAATAATAACAGGATTAGAATAATCAGCAGGTTCTGAAATGAAACTATTATGGGAGCTGCGGCAATGGCAAAAGATTCAAGAAATATCATCAGCTTTTTTAGAGACAAATATTAATGCGGATTTTTTGATTTTTAATAAGGCACTCAGCTTATGGGAACAATATAGAAAACTGGCCGGTACCACTTCTTTATAACAGGTGTTTATTTGAACAACCATTCGTTCTGAATACCGCCGTTGCAATAAATGCAAATCCTCGGAATAACCTGAAATCCTTTTGTCCATTTTGCAAAACATACTTGCAATCTTAGTTAGAATCAATTAGGAATCGTTGCTACACCTCCTGAGATTTACATCATAAAAAGAAGTTTATGAAAAGTATCATTTTTTTTACATGCTGTTTCCTGTTTTCAATAAAAGCCGAATGTCAGGTACCTGGAAAAAACATGAGCGATGTTCACACAATTGACGATGAGAATAATGCGCAAAAGCTTCACGGCTATGATAAAGGGCGTGTAAACTTTTTCATATTTACCAGGGAAAGAAAAGGTCACATTGACCTGTTAGCCTTCTATACATTAGAAAGAGCGCGTATAGAAACATTATTTCATCATAAGAAATTTTATGTAGTTAATGCCCGCTCTTCTAAAGACGCAACCGTAAAAGTGGACAGAATTCTTCATGACAAAAGAAAACTGATTAATAATCTCTGGTTCGATTCTCACGGCCATTATGGTAACCGTTATTCATCATTTCTTATCGGCACAGACCAGTACAGTTATAGGAACATTCATGATACCAATTCAATAAAATACCTGCAATCATTGGCCTTGTATTGTGATGATAAAACAAAGGTCGGCCTGGGTTCATGCTACGCCGGCGCAGACTTTTATTTTCCTGCAACCGATAGCACACCTGCAACAAGAATGAATGGCGACTCGCTCATGATGGGATTGGGTGACATTTTTAGTAGATCAACAATCTATGCAAGCGAAAGTTGGGTAATGGCTAAGCCGGGAACTTTTACTAACAGTTTTGGTTTTGCTGGCTGGCCTATACAGAAAAGATTTAAAGACAGCATATATGCGCCCGTGTGGGAGCGGATTGGCAAATGGAGGAAGTACTCAACCAAAGACGGAGAATTAAAGAGTATTTCAACCGTAGCATTAGATGGAAAGGGAGATATTCATACGAGATACCGTGAGTATAAGAATTTTCACAAGTCAAAGAAGAAGATAACGAAGGCGTTAAGAAGTTTACAACCAGGATTGGCAAAGTTCTAAATACAAATAAAATATAAAAAATATGATAGCCCAATCATTCTTAAAGCTTACTGACTATCCTTCTTTCCGAAGGATTATCTGGAAGCCCTTGTATGAAATATTGGCAAAAAAAATTAAAACGCCTGAATGGCAATTTATGAATTACGGTTATGTTCCTTCTTCGGCAGAAGGACGTCTGGATCTATATCCCGAAGACGAGATTAACAGGTATTCTTTACAGTTATATCACTACCTCGTTTCTCAGGTGCATGTTACGGGTTCTGAAATTCTTGAAGTCGGAAGTGGTAGAGGTGGTGGCGCCAATTATATAAAAAGGTACCTGAAACCGGCTAACATCACAGGATTGGATATAGCTCATCAGGCAGTAAAGCTGGCCAATAATAATTATGCAACCAAAGGTTTACATTATGTGCAGGGTAATGCAGAAAATCTCCCCTTTGCTAACGAAAACTTTGATGTAGTTATTAATGTAGAATCATGCCATGCTTATGGTTCAGTGCCTGTCTTTTTAAAAGAAGTGAAAAGAGTATTACGGCCCGGAGGTTATTTTCTATGTACGGACATGCGATCGCCTAACGGCATGAACACGCTAAGAAATAACCTGGTTATCACGGGTATGAATATGACAGTTGACCAGGACATTACGCTGAACGTTGTTGATGCAATAGAGATGGAAGAAACGATCAAGCAAAAAAGAATTTCAGCGAACATTCCACGATGGCTTGCCAAACCATTTAAAGAATTCGCTGGAGTTAAAGGTTCTAAAATTCATGAAGATTTGAATAATGGGTCATTGGTGTATCACCGGTTTGTAATGAGAAAGAAAGCAAATTGATTACTCACTTAAAACTTACAATATGAATAAAAATTTTTTCCTGCTGTTATTAGCCACCGCAATAACAACCACCTCATGTAAAGTAGTGAATACTTTATATCCTATTTCGGAAAATGAAAATGATTTTTTGTTCAAAAAAGAGTTGATCGGTAAATGGAAAGAACTCAAAGATACTGCCGGTTATATACACGTAGACACGGTGATGGGATCGGATAAAAAACTTTACATGGCGACAATAATAAGCCCTAACGAAAAGAATAAGAGCATAATGGATACCACAAACTTTCGCGTTAGACTGGCTCAAATTGACAAATTGTATTTCATTGATTGCCAACTGAATTTAGAAAGTAGTTTTCCTCAGCGGGCGGATGATTATGAAGGTTGGCTAATTGTCCGGCATTTTGTTTACCAGATTGTTTTTGATACAGATGACCGGGTAGAAATAATTTATCCGGATCCTGACAAACTATTGCAACTGATAGATGAGAAGAAGATACACCTTAGTTACTACAATATCGCCAAAGACAATTACCTGATTCTGAATAAGCCGTCAGAACTGCAAGCAGCATTAAAAAAATCTCAACAATACAATTCTTTTTTATATAAAGATAAAGACACACTGATGAGGATAAAATAAACAGAGCAAACGGACCCGGGCAATGAGGAGTGTGTTTTTGCCTGATAAATAAAAACAGTCGTTTCACGAGATTTCATTTTTATAAACAACGTTTATTTCAAAATCAAAAATCGATCAACATGAAAAAGTTAATTTTTACATCCGCCATTTTATTCGGTATTTTTTTTGGCTTTTCGCTGTTTACCAATGGCCAGGGATTTTCAACAAGTGTTCAGCAACAACTGCAGCATGTAATAGACAGTTTTCAAAACAATCCATCCAATCCCTTTATCGGTGGCATATCTGCAGCAATAAAAGTGGATGACTTGGCCGAATGGAAAGGTTCTACGGGGTTTGCCGCACGGAATGTTGATGAAGACAATAATGTAATTGCGGGTGGTACACCATTTAACGTAAGTACCCTGTCACGCATTTACAGTGTAACTAAAACATTTACCGCACCATTGGTGTTGGAGCTTGCAAACGAAGGAGTTTTTAATCTTGATGATGTCATTAGTAAGTATATTCCGGTTAATGCGATCAACCCCG
>JAHEZA010000656.1 GCA_023251335.1 Chitinophagaceae bacterium
AAAGATAAAAAGTTTGATGTAGTGGTTTCGCGGGCCGTGGCGCCTTTAAAAGATCTCTGGTATTGGAGCAAACCCTTGTTACATAAAAAACCGGTAGATCAACCGAAAAAAATTACCGGATTGATTTGCCTGAAAGGCGGCGACCTCGCCAAAGAAATCCATGAAAGTGGCCTGAGGCCAAGGGTCTGGGAGATCAGTAAAATATTTGAAGAAGAATTTTTTAAGGAGAAATTTATTTTGTCAATTAGTTGATTAGCTAATGTGCCAATGTGCCAATTAGCTAATGTGCCAATGTGATAATGCGATAATGCGATGATGCGATGATGCGATGATGTGCCGATGCGCCAATGCGCCAATGTGGTGGTGCGAAAACCATCAACCATTTTTCAGTACATTATCCCTATTTTATCAACAGAAATAAGAATTCTTCATTAGCTAATTAGCTAATTATCACATCAGCTAATTAGCACATTAGCTCGTTAAATCACCAATTCAACTTCAACACATTATTATCCAAATTCACATCGGCCATTCTTTTCGTAGGGTCTATTTCTACTTTTATCAATTGATTCAAAGGATGCTTAAACTCAACAATGTATGTGGGATTTGTCCAGTTCCAGGCGTCGTGTACGAATCTTGATTCATCGTTTTCTGCAGGTTTATCAGCAAGCATCATATCCATAGGAATATAATGTATTTCTTTAGTGCTATCTCTAAAAGTAAGCTCCAGGTCAACAGGCATAGGCATTTCACCAATTCTTCTTAATCTTATACTGGTAGTCTCACCATCTCCCCACAAGCTGTCTATTTTATAGTCAATGGATTTAATGGTATTGAGCCAATACTCTTTATACCATCCCAACTGAATACCGCTTACATCCTGCGCTACTTTAAAAAAGTCATTCGGATTGGGATGTTTGAAACGCCATAATTTATAATACTCAAGTAATATCTTATCTCTTACAGAATCACTAACAATATATCCCAGTTGTTCCAGCAACATTTCACCTTTTGAATAAGCGTTAATGCTGTATCCCACATTTGTGTTGTAATGATCGGCGTTGGTGGTCATTGGTTCTGCCAGGCCAGACTTTTGTAAAAAATAATAACCCCTGTATGCGCCGGCATGATTAAGCGGTAGCGCTTTTGAGCCTTCCTTATTCATTACTTTATCATAATACGCCATCACTTCTCCTTCGGCATAGCTTGCATAACCTTCGTCCATCCATGGATGTTCATTTTCATTAGAGCCCAGCATCATCTGGTACCAGCTATGCATCCACTCGTGAAAAACAGTTCCGAGGCTGGGGCTTTTTATAAGAGTAGCCATCGGATATTCCATACCGCCATCACCACCCTGTATAAAAGAATATTGAGGATACGCATATTTTCCAAAACGCTTTTCCATATAAGGCAACACAGTAACGGCGGCATTCGCAACCGTTTGCCAACGCTGTTCCAAAGAATCCGCTTTTTTATAGATCACATTGATGGTAACACCATCTACGCTTTTTACAATGTGTTCATAATCCGGATCAGCAGCCCATACAAAATCATGTACGTTTTTACCAACAAAATGCCACGTACGTTCTGCAGCCGAAATATCTTTTAATGATGTGCCGGGTTTATCATAGCCCCATCCTATTTGCGCAGCGTTGGCCAAAACGCCCGTCCCGCCTAATTTGTATGACTTATCAATTTTAATCGTCACATCATAATCGCCCCACACGCCGTAAAACTCGCGCGCCACATATTGCTCCGTATGCCATCCTTCATAATCGTACTCACATAATTTTGGGTACCACTGGCTCATGCTATATCTTACGCCTTCCGCATTATCGCGGCCGCTTCTTCTAATTTGTATAGGAACCTGCGCTTCAAACACCAAATCGAAATTCACTTTACTTTTTGGTAAGATGTCTTTGGTAAGATCCACTTCCAGTATCGTGCCATGCAACTTCACAGGCTGCTCTACGCCATTCATTTTTATGGACTTTATTTTTTGATACCCTTCCTCTGAAGGAGTAAGTTTTGAAATGCGGTCTGTTACCCTGGAATCCCAGTCAGGGCGCCCATTCA
>JAHEZA010000169.1 GCA_023251335.1 Chitinophagaceae bacterium
AAAAAATGGCGGCAAACAGGATGTCGCAGGGTGAACAAATAGTAGCGCCCGTTGAAAAACCGGAGAATGATATTTTTCAACATGAGTTTAAAAAAGACACTTCTGTTTCAATGACATTAAAACAAGTGGAAAAAAATAAACGCCCTGATGTATTATCCACAGCCAGTGAATTTCCATATAAGCCCATGAAATTTGCTACTGATTACATCATTGCGGGATTTAATAATAATGTACTTGGTACCAGGTATCAACCTTACCAGGGCGGCAGTGGGCCAATTACACTTACCTCTAATAATGGGTTGAACGGTATTGTAAATGTGGGCGCTGCAGACTTGATGGAAGACGTTAAAATTTCAGGTGGTTTCCGGCTTTCAACCAATCTGAAAAATAATGACTGGATAGTTAGATTTTCTAACTTAAGGAAAAGAGTAGATTGGGGCATGATGTATTACAAAAGCGTGCGCGAAACAGGATTTACCGATGGCGTTTCTTTTTACCCGGGAAATATTTTTTCAGGCTTATTCCAGGGAAGCATTTCTTATCCTTTTGATGAAGTAAGAAGTATTCGTGCAAATTTTGGCGTAAGAAGAGATAATGTAGTAGTAAGCTCGGTTGACCAGGTTTCACTTGCCTTTCCAAATTCGGTAAACTCTTATGGCTTAATGCACCTCGAATATGTATATGACAACTCATTGAACCCTGTACAAAACATCTGCGATGGTATCCGCTATAAAGTATATGTGGATTGGAATTCACAACTTAACCATCCCGGCGGAGATGTTGGCCGCAACACCTTTAATTTTGGCTTTGATGGAAGGGTATATCATACCATTTACCGCAACTTTATATGGGCAGGTAGGGTTGCAGGCGATTTTAGCTGGGGAAACCAGAAATATATCTATTACGTCGGTGGAATTGATAACTGGTTTATGTTTAGCGACAATCGGAAAGTGAACAAGGACGGCAGTGTTAGTTACCGCTATTTTAATCCCGCAAACAAGCCCGCACCCGACCAGGATTACGCCTTTCAGTCGTTAGCCGTAAACCTTCGCGGGTTTGTTCAAAACGCAGCGAACGGTAATAATTCGATGGTCATAAACAGTGAGTTCAGGTTGCCCGTGTTCACTACTTTTATGGATAATCCCATTAATAACGCATTCATCAGAAATTTCCAATTGACGCAATTTATAGATTTGGGAACCGCGTGGAATGGCGCTTACAACAATATTTCCCGTCCGGAAATAACTTACACGGATCCTGCAGACCCAACTGTTGCTGTAAAATTAAAAGCTCCCGGAGTAGGTCCGTTTCTGGGTGGATATGGCTTTGGTGCCCGGAGTACGTTGCTGGGATATTTCCTGAAATTTGATATAGGCTGGCCGATGAGCGGATTCTTCAACGCAAAACCTATTCTTTATTTCAGTATGGGATTTGATTTTTAAGTTGGCAAGTTTACAGTAAACGAACTTTTAGTCATTATTTTTATTTCTTCTGCCAGAGACCTTCCAGATTTTAAGAACCTGGAAGGTCTTTCGATATAACAGCAAAGCAGCAAATAACCCGAATTTTTATTCTTTCGCTTAAGTAGTGCCTATCTGAAAAACATCCATTTTATTTTAGGCAGAAAAATAATACATCCGATAATAAAAGAAATGATAGCTGAAAATAATACAGAACCCGCGCACATGTCTTTTACTTTCCTGATAACAGGATTTATTTCGGGGCAAACCAGGTCGCATAATTTTTCAATAGCTGAATTGATTATTTCGAAACTTAGTACTACAGCAAAACAAATTAATATGATCATCCATTCCGTGGCGCTTAATGAAAAATAAATGCCAGCACCAGCCACCAGCAGGGCAATTACATATTGTATCTGGAAATTTTTTTCGTGAACGAGAGAATCTTTTAAACCGCTAAAAGCGAATGCAAAGGATTTAATAACTCTTTTCATTTTCAAATAAATTTTATAAATCAGAAATAACTTCATTTATGATTTTGCAGGCCTGTTGTATTTCTTCTATTGATATGATTAATGGAGGAACAATTCTTAAACATTGGGAAGCAAATAAAAACCAATCCGTAAAAATACCTTTAGCCAAAAGACGATCAATCACTTTTTTATTTTGTTCAAAATCTTCAAACTCAAGCGCAATCATTAATCCGCGGCTTCTGATATTTTTTATGTTGGAACCATTAAGATTTTCCAGGAATATTTTTTCCTTTTCAAAAACATCATTTATAATATTTTCTTCCAGCAGAACTTCCATTGCTGCTTTTCCTGCAGCGCAGCAAACCGGATGTCCGCCAAAAGTGTTGATATGGCCCAGAACAGGATTAGTAGCAAACGAATCCATTATTTTTTTATCGGCAACGAAAGCGCCAAGTGGCATTCCTCCTCCCAACGCTTTGCCTAACAGCAGCACATCGGGAACTACATCAAATTGTTCAAAAGCCCACAACGTTCCGTTACGGCCAAAGCCACATTGTATTTCATCAAGCACTAATAAAGTACCAGTGTCCGTGCATCTTTTCCTTAAAGCCTTCATCCATTTTTTGTCGGGCACCATCACTCCCGCTTCTGCCTGGATGGTTTCTGCAATTACGCACGCGGTTTCGGCTGTTATTGATTTAAGGCTTTCACCTTTATTATAATCCAGGTGCAGGATGCCTGGCAATAACGGACGAAAAGCATTACGCCAATATTCATCACCAATAATGCTCAACGATCCCTGCGTACTGCCGTGATAAGAATTTTTAAACGCTGCAATTTGTGTTCTTCCCAAATAACGTTTTGCAAGTTTCATGGCACCTTCTGTAGCTTCTGTTCCGGACGCGGTAAAGAAAACACTATTTAGTGAAGAAGGCAGATGATCAGTGAGCAATTTTGCGTAAGCTGTTTGTGGAGATAGTATCAACTCCCCATTCACCATCACGTGCATAAAATTGTCCGCCTGTTTTTTGATTGCCTCAATTACTTTTTTATTTCCATGCCCGATATTACATACGCTGATACCGCCAATAAGATCAATATATTCTTTATTATGAATGTCGTAGAGTTTACTACCATTGGCTCTTACAATCTCCAGTGCAAGCGGGTCCGGGGAAGTTTGGCCGATATGATTTAAAAATATTTGACGATTGGTCATTTGAATAAGTGATGGGTCATGAAAACATTGAGTAATGAGTGTTTAAAAATTGGAATAATCAATGTTCAATGCTCAATATTCAATATTCAATGCGAAAGAATAGTGAACAAACAAAAAAGCAAGATTCTAATTTCATTTTTCTAATTTCAAACTGAATAGTAATAACCAATTAACCAATTAACCAATTAACTTTCCAACACGCTCATCTCTTTCAAAACTCTCTGATACAAATCTTCATATTGGGGAACAATACTATCGATATCAAATTTCATTGCCTGCACCAATGCGTTCTTTTTCATTTTTGCGAAAGCTTTTTCGTCCGAAAGTAGTTTTATGATATGCTGGCTCATGTCATCCACATCGCCTACATCGCTTAGAAATCCGGTAACGCCATTGATATTAATTTCCGGCAAACCACCGACATTGGTTGAAATAACGGGAACCTCGGCAGCCATGGCTTCCAGCGCTACCAAACCAAAACTTTCATATTCGCTGGGCAAAATAAAAAGATCGGAGATCGCCAGTATTTCTTCCATCTGCTCCTGCCTTCCAAGAAATCTGATATCCGCCCGCGAGCACGTATTTCTGCATAATTCTTCAATTGCAGATCGTTCGGGACCATCACCCACCAGTAAAAGTTTGGAAGGAATTAGCTCGTTTACTTTCACAAAAACCTTGACAACATCATCCACTCTTTTTATCTTTCTGAAATTGGACGCATGTAATAAAATCTTTTCATTGTTTGGTGCTATTACTTGTTTGAATGGAGTCACCGGTATTTTATTAAAGCGCTTTGCATCTACGAAATTATAGATTACCTCTATTTCTTTTTCCATCTTAAAGTTCTTGTACGTTTCATCTCTTAGATTCTTAGAAACAGCAGTAACAGCCGCACTTTCATTCATAGAAAAAGTTACAACAGGTGAGTAGGTTTTGTCCCTTCCCACTAAAGTAATATCGGTTCCGTGTAACGTGGTGATCACCGGTACGTTCAAGCCTTCTTTCAAAAGAATTTGACGCGCCATATACGCCGCGGACGCATGTGGTATAGCGTAATGCACATGGAGAAGATCGATTTTCTGATTGATAATAACATCTACCATGGTACTTGCAAGCGCTGTTTCATAAGGCGGATAATCAAACAAAGGATAAGTCGGAACGGTTACCTCATGATAAAAAATATTGGTGTGAAATCCGCCCAATCTTACCGGTTGATCATAAGTGATAAAGTGAATGTTGTGGCCTTTTTCGGCAAGCGCTTTGCCCAGTTCAGTCGCTAAAACACCACTCCCGCCAAAAGTGGGGTAGCAAACGATTCCTATATTCATATTTATTTTTTATAGCCTAAAGGCAATTTATTTCTTTAATAAAAAGATGATGCAATTTACAACCTTTCGGCATTCGGTATTAAGCTTTCAGCCTTCGGCATGTTGCCTCCGCGTTGAGCGCTTTTTTTTAAACGAAATGATTATGTTTGCGAAAATTATTCAAATGAAAAAATTTCTCTTTTACGCAGTTGGAATCATAATCGTAGGCCTGGTCATTTTCTTCTATGCACGATTCAGCTACACATATAGCGAAGGCAACCGGGCAGGCAGGCTAATCAAGTTTTCCAGGCAAGGTGCTATGTTTAAAACTTATGAAGGAGAAATGAATCTTGGCGGAGTTTCCAACGCTGCTAACAATAGCATGATGATGAACTATATGTGGGATTTTTCAGTAGCTGATAAAGCTGTTGCCGATACCCTGTTAACACTGGAAGGCCGGGAGATCAGTGTACATTACAAACAAAAGATGGGAACGCTCCCGTGGCGTGGCGATACGAAATACATTGTGGACAAAGTGGTATCGGTAAAACCCGATAATGGAAATTAAGCATTGAATTTTTATATAAATATATTTACTGGATGGATCATTTATTAACGACTGATAGCATTATCAGTTTTTTTATCCTTGTAATTCTTGAAATTATTTTGGGGGTTGATAATGTAATTTTCGTAAGCATTATTATCAACAGGCTGCCGCTTGAAAAACATAAAAAAGCCAGGCTGGCTTGGGTGATCATGGGATCCGTTGTGCGAAGCATCCTGTTGTTAGGATTAGGATGGCTGCTCGCGCAAAAAGGGAAAGCTGTCTTTACTATTTTCGACAAAGGCTTTGATCTCGCGAGTATTGTAATGCTTGCGGGAGGGCTGTTTCTTATCTATAAATCGGTACATGAAATACACCAGAAACTGGAAGGCGAAGATCCAAATACACTACACGCCAAAAAGAAACCACTCGGTTTTTCGCAGGCGCTTTTTCAGATTGTATTAATTGATATGGTATTTTCTTTCGACAGCGTAATTACTGCGGGCGGTACGGCAAAACATGTAGAGATAATGATCGCTGCGGTGGTAATCGCTATGATCATTATGTTTTCATTCAGCCCATATATTGCTGCGTTTATTCAAAAACATCCTACTTTCAAAATGCTGGCACTTTCCTTCCTGGTAATGATTGGCCTGAGCCTTGTGATAGAAGGCTGGTCGTCTGAACAAGCGGAAGAAATGCATTTAAAAAATTATATTTATTTCGGGATGGCTTTTTCTTTTGTAGTGGAGATTTTAAATATGACAATGATGAAAAAGCAAAACAGGAGAGTGGTTCAGCTGGACGAACCGAAATATCAACAGGATGAAATAAATATGGGCGATCAGGCTAAATAAACGCGATTTATTTTAATCTGCTAAAATCTTTTTCACAATTCCCGGCCCTTCATAAATAAATCCTGTCCAAACCTGGATGAGGCTTGCGCCATTGGCGAATTTTTCTTGCGCGTCATTGGAGGAAAAAATACCGCCGCTGCTTATTATCGGGATAGAACCATTTGTTCGTTGATGAATATATCCGGTAATTCTGTTCGCTTCTTCCCCCAATGGTTTTCCGCTGAGGCCACCTGCACCGAT
>JAHEZA010000170.1 GCA_023251335.1 Chitinophagaceae bacterium
CGTTTGCAGCAAATGAACTTTTTAGGCTAAATTATAATTTTTCAATTTCTATCAACTGGCTGCCAGATTACAACGAAAATTCTATGCTGGGAAAATTGAAAATGATAAGACTCGAGTTGGCCTCAAAAAAAATAATTAATAAAAATCCTTTTGGCCTTCCTCAAAGATTGTGGGAATATCATTTGCAGCAATGCGAAATTAATTTAGAAATACGCTGGGCCGATCTGCCTGCAAAACAACAGAATCAATTATCTAAACAACTTTGCTCTAATCAATTTAATGTAAAAGGGAAAACCACATTTAAAGAAGAATTTGTAACCGCTGGCGGAATTAAATTGAATGAAATTGATGCCAGCACGATGCAAAGTAAAATGGTGCCCAACTTGTATTTTGCAGGAGAAATTATGGATGTGGACGGGATCACCGGCGGGTATAATTTTCAACATGCGTGGACAAGCGGGTGGATAGCTGCCAAATCAATTACTGCACAGATTTGAAGATGAAATGCTGGCAAGTCTTTTCTTAAGTTGTTTTTTAAGCTGATATTTTGTTGAAATGCATTCCTTAATATGAGTTGTGTGGCGCTAAAAATCCTAAATTTACCGGACACACATTTTTTCAAAAAATAATTAGCTTGATATGTCTCTAAAAAAAATCAGCCTGTTGTTGTTTTTCTTTTCCTGTTTTGGATTTGTAAAAGCGCAGCATGCCCCGTTCTGGTCAGAAATACAAAATTTTAAGAAGGAAGATAGCATGCACTTTCCGCCGACACACGCCATTCTTTTTCTGGGTAGTTCTTCGTTTAGAAAATGGACTGATGTCCAACAATATTTTCCGGACTATCCTGTTATCAATCGTGGCTTTGGTGGCTCTACAATTCCCGATGCCATTAGATACCTCGATGAAATCGCATTTCCTTATCTGCCCCGTCAAATTCTTATTTACGAAGGCGATAATGATGTGGCCTCTTCGGATAAGATCACCGCGGATTCAGTTTTGAATCGTTTTAAAACGTTGTTTTATTTGATCAGAAATAAACTTCCAAAAACAAATATTTCATTTGTGTCCATAAAGCCAAGCCTGGCGCGTGAGAAAATGATGCCCGAAATGGCAAAAGCAAATTCATTGATAAAGAAATTTTTAAAGGGTAAAAAGGATGCAGCGTTTATAGATGTTTATCATGCGATGCTTGATAAGGATGGTTTGCCCATTAAGGATATTTTTATTGAAGACGGTCTTCATATGAATGCTAAAGGATACGCTATCTGGCAAAAAATTATTCAACCATATTTATTAAAAAAATAGAAACTAAATATGAAAAAATTACATTTTAGCTTGGTAGGATTATTGGTTTTTTGTTCGTTTACTGTTAGCGCACAACATTCGGGTTCAACAAAGATGGACAACTTCGTCAACGCACTTATGAAAAAAATGACGGTTGATGAAAAGATTGGCCAATTAAATTTGGTAACGCCCGGCGGTGCGGTCACCGGTTCTGTAGTAAGTAAAGATGTTGATACAAAAATTCGTAATGGACAGGTAGGTGGGTTGTTTGGTATTACCGGGCCTGATAAAATTCACAGGGCTCAGGAAATTGCGGTGAATAATTCAAGATTGCATATTCCATTGATATTTGGCCTTGATGTTATTCACGGGCACAGAACCATTTTTCCGATTCCGCTCGGCTTGTCTGCCAGTTGGGATACGTCATTGATCAGGAAAAGCGCCCGAATTGCTGCAAACGAAGCTACTGCCGATGCATTGAATTGGGTGTTTTCTCCAATGGTAGATATAGCCCGTGATCCTCGCTGGGGACGTGTTTCAGAAGGATCGGGTGAAGACCCATTCCTGGGTTCAGAAATAGCCAAAGCAATGGTAGAGGGTTACCAGGGAAATGATCTTGCAAAAAATACCACGGTGATGGCTTGTGTAAAGCACTATGCATTATACGGCGCAGCGGAGGCGGGCAGGGAATACAATACGGTAGATATGAGCAAGGTTAAAATGTATAATGAATATCTTGCCCCTTACAAAGCAGCGGTTGATGCCGGAGTGGGCAGTGTAATGAGTTCATTTAATACAGTCAATGGAGTGCCTGCCACTGCCAATAAATTTTTGATGACAGACGTGTTGCGTAAACAATGGGGCTTCAAAGGTTTGGTGGTAACGGATTATACTGCAGTCAACGAATTAGTAAATCATGGTATCGGCGACCTCCAAACGGTTTCAGCAAAAGCCTTGAATGCGGGCATTGATATGGATATGGTAGGTGAGGGATTTTTAACTACGCTAAAAAAATCGTTGCAGCAAGGGAAGGTTACCCAGAAGGGAATAGATGATGCCTGCAGAAGAGTGCTTGAAGCAAAGTATAAATTGGGTTTGTTTGATGATCCTTACCGTTATTGCAACAATGAACGGGAAAAGACAGAACTGATGAGTGATGCTAATTTAAAAGCAGCAAGGGAGATTGCAGCCCGTTCTTTTGTGTTGTTGAAAAATAACAACCAGGTGTTACCACTAAAGAAATCTGGCACTATCGCTTTGATTGGGCCGTTGGCTGATAATAAAAGAAATATGCTCGGCACATGGAGTGTATCCGGAGATCCTGAAAAAAGTGTAACCATTATACAGGGTATCAAAAATGTGGTGGGCAATGATGTAAATATTTTATATGCTAAAGGCGCTAACATCAGCGATGATACGGCATTAATAAAACGTGTGAATGTATTTGGAACCGAGATCGATGTTGATCAAAAGTCACCTGAGGAAATGATCAGTGACGCAGTGGCGACCGCCAATAAAGCAGATGTGGTGGTGGCTGTACTTGGCGAAGCAGCGGACATGACGGGTGAATCATCCAGCATGAGCGAGATTGGTTTGCAGCCAAGCCAGGAAAATTTATTAAGGGCGTTGGTAAAGACAGGAAAACCTGTTGTGTTGGTTTTAATGAATGGACGACCGATGACATTAACATGGGAAGACGAACATGTAACGGCTATTCTGGATATATGGTTTGGTGGAACTGAAGTGGGGAATGCAGTAGCCGATGTGCTTTTTGGAAATTATAACCCATCAGGCAAGATAACCGCCAGCTTTCCAAGAAATGTGGGGCAGATTCCTGTTTATTACAATCATTTAAACACGGGCAGGCCCTATGTTCCGGGTGAAGGCACAAAATTCAAATCAGATTACCTCGATGTTCCCAATACGCCTTTGTATCCATTTGGATACGGATTAAGCTACACCAGCTTTTCTTACAGCGATATTACTTTAAATAGTAAAACCCTGAAACCCGGCGGAAAAATCACCGCCTCAGTGAATGTAACTAACACGGGTACACGAAGTGGGAAAGAAACAGTCCAGCTTTATACGCGCCAAATGATTGGAAGCATTTCACGGCCTGTAAAAGAATTGAAAGGGTTTCAACAAATCACTTTAGAGCCTGGCGAAACAAGGAAAGTTACTTTTCCTATTTCCGTGGATGATCTAAAATTTTATAACAGCGATTTAAAATATGTTTATGAACCCGGTGCTTTTAAAGTTTTTATCGGAACCAGTAGTGCAGATGTGAAGGAAGCGGATTTTAATTTAGTGAGATAGATGGTTGAATTGTAAAATGTTGAATTGTTGAAATAAGTAAATCAATATTTTTAATGAAAATTAAATTGCTCCTTTATCTACGGAAAATTGTTTTTGATTTGACATCAGGTTGACTTTTGCGAAAGATATTGTGGATGGAATGTCTTTATAGCAACAAAAAGCATCCATTGTTTCTAAAAGAGCCGAAGTTGAGTAGAATAATATCGGGGTTTCAAAATAATCGTGGTGGTTGACCAAGCCTGTCTAAGGAAATACTTTGCCGTTTTATTTCAAAGTCAGTAAACAAACATTTATCACGAATTTTGATTTAGTTCCTGCCAGGCAAGCATTCCACCGGTTAAGTTTTTTACATTCGTAAAGCCCATTTGTTCCATGAACAATGCTGCGGTTGCGCTTCTTTTTCCACTACGGCAGTAGCAGATCACTTCCTCATTTTTCAGGTCATCGATTTTTTCAGTTTGCATACTTTGTATGTAGCCTAATGGTAATGCGATGCCACCAATATTAAATTCCGCAGTTTCTTCGGGTTGGCGCACATCTACCAGGTTTAATTTTTCTCCCGCATCTAATCTTTTTTTTACTTCTTCGGGTGTGATGTTTGTCATGTGTTTATTTTTTAGTGTGAGCTATCGATTTGTAACGTATCAAAAACAGGGCGATCCGCCTGTATCCAGATATCCATTGTTTGGCCAGGTTGTATATAGGAAGGTGTATAATCTGAATTCAAAGCGGATGGATTTTGCCTGAATATAAAAGCGTTTGCAGTATCAGTTACGGTTCCTGAGGTAAGAATGGCTGCGAGCAAAATGCCTTTGTCAGCTAAGACATTTTTCGCATCCGAAACTGTCAAGCCTGATAAATCAGGAACAGGAATCTTTCTCGCTACCAGGCCGCCACCAATTACCAGATCAATGGAGGAACCCCATTTTATAGGTGTTCCCGGTTTTATCTCGGAACCTTTATAACGTTGTTCCAAAATAGACCCCTTCATGAAATCAGGCCGATAAGAAGTATCGCCCAATTTTAAATGATTTTTTGCAAGATTGTCTGCTGCAAAACGAAAGCTCAAACCCTCTAATTTAGGCATTTCCACCATAGGCAACGTTGTAGGATTTACGTTTAAAAAAACAGTTCGGTTTACTTTTACCGTTGCATTCGGATCGGGCAATTGTTTCTTGACCATATTCAGCGCTACGCTATCGGTATACAATGAATCGGTAATCACCACGTCAAATCCTTCATTTTCTAAAAGATTGGTCGCCGAATCTACATTTTTCCCAATAACGTCTGGTACTTTCAGTGATTCTCCATGATGGGTAAGCCAGCCGAGTGATTGGAAAAATATAAAGGCAACCAGGAGTATCAGACCCAGGGCTATAAGGAGGTTTACAAGAAAACTTTGTCGGGCTATTAATTTAAACACATTCAAAATATAAGTGAAAAAATAGGTGGTGCAATTTAATAAAATTATTCAGGTAAACACTCGTCTATCAATGCGGTGTAGAAATCCATTAAGGTCCAGCCCATAGCCTTCACTTGTTGCGGTACCAGGCTGGCTTCCGTTTGGCCGGGTACCGTATTTATTTCCAGCATATACGCCTGTCCTTCTTCTTCGTTGTAAATAAAATCGATCCTTACAATGCCGGCGCAATTAAAAATTTGATAAATTTTTATCGCTTCATCTTTTATTTGATTCGTAAGGCTGTCATCAATTTCCGCAGGTGTTATTTCCAGGCTTGCGCCCAGGTACTTTGCTTCATAATCAAAAAACTCTTTTTTGCTGATCACCTCTGTTATGGGTAACGCAATTATTTTTCCTTTGGATTGAAACACGCCTATTGTAAATTCCCTGCCTTTGATAAATTCTTCTACCAATACCTGCTCGTCTTCCTTAAACGCTTTCTCAATCGCAGCGCCCAATTCTTCCGACGGAGAATTTACTTTGCTCATACCGATGCTGGAACCGCCGTTGTTGGGTTTGACAAATACAGGGAATTTTAAATTCCTGACCTGTTCATCAGGGCTTTGATAATTATTTTTGAAAAGCAGGATGGAGTTGGCCACTTTGATTCCTGCAAACGAAGCGACTGCAACAGTGTATCTTTTATTGAACGTGAGCGCAGAGATGGCGCAATCACAGGAAGTATAAGGCAGTTGCAGCATATCAAAATAACCCTGCAATTTCCCATCTTCTCCCGGTGTACCATGGATGCCAATCAGGACCGCATCAAAATGGATTTTTGCTCCATGGATAAATAGAGAAAAATCATTTTTATCAACTACTATTTTCTCACCGGAGGGCAATTGATAAAACCAGCCTTCTTTGGTTATATCAATTTTATAATGATCGAATTTTTCTGGATCAATATTTTTTTCAATTGTTTTCGCAGTTAAGTAAGATATCTCGGCTTCGCCGGAATAACCACCGGTAACAAAAGCAATCCTTGGTTTCATAAATAGTATACAATGTTTTTTGTAAATATATATT
>JAHEZA010000171.1 GCA_023251335.1 Chitinophagaceae bacterium
TCCTGCACATTTGTGTTCAAAAACAATCAGTTTATTTTTATGTCTACAAATAAAAAGTCAGTCTTGTTGAAGAAACTAAAAATAAAAGAATAGAAAAATATCGTGCTCAATAGACGATAAACCGAATACATAGAAAGAAAAGTAGAAAAAAATCAGTAGATGCTTTCATTTAAAAAGGAAAACAAGCCGGAAGAACAAAAGCCACAAAAGAGCCAAATGCTTATACTTCGGCATACCGAAGAAGCGGCGCTTACCCAACTGGAGCGTAATTCAAAGGGGCTTATCTTATCCGGTATTTCTGCAGGACTTGATATTGGCTTTTCCGTGTTGTTGATGGCAGTTGTATTGGCTGCTTTTACAGGAATCTTTCCTCATCCCGTAGTAAAATTTATTGTAGGCAATATGTATCCTATAGGATTTATTTTTGTGGTACTCGGAAGGTCTGAACTTTTTACCGAACACACTACTCTTGCCATTTTACCGGTGTTGCAGAGGCTTTCTTCTATCAAGAAATTATTGCGTCTATGGCTCCTTGTTTATTTAAGTAATATTTTTGGCGGGTTAATTTTTTCTCTGATACTTTCTTATTTTGCGAACTCACTTCATTTTTTTCATGCGTCTGCACTGAATGAAATAGCAGACGACTTTATCAAATACAATTGGTGGACAAAATTATTAAGCGCTGCGCTTGCCGGTTGGCTCATGGGTCTGCTTGCATGGCTTGTAGCGGCTTCCAGGGAAACGATCAGCCAGTTGGCAGTTATCTTTATTATTACCGGGGCTATAGGAATCGCGGGCCTTCCGCATTGCATTGTTGGTAATATTGAAGTGGCGTCATCGATGTTTACAGGCCATGTATCTTTTGCCCAATACATTTCATTTCTTATGCCAGTCACTTTAGGGAATATCATCGGCGGCGTATTCTTTGTCAGTATTTTAAAATTTAACCATACTATGAATAGTGGCGTAGAAAAAGAAGTAGAATTGGAAGAGGAAAAAAACAACGACGCCTGATTTGTAAATCAGGCATCGTTGTTTTATCGTAATTTGACCCGGAGATTTTATGCATCTTCCTCAAATTCCTCATGTTCTCTCGGATTATATCCTGCTTTTAATTCAGCTAATTTTTTCTTGCCATAAGCCGCCTTTGTGATGATCACATATAAAACCGGTACTACAAAAATAGCGAGAGATGTAGCAGCCAGCATTCCCCCACACACAGTCCAGCCAATGGTTTTGCGCGATTCAGAGGCTGCACCGGTGGCGAAGGCCAATGGAAGTACTCCCAGAATAAATGCAAACGAAGTCATCAAAATAGGACGAAGACGCAATCGCACTGCCGCAATAGTTGCCTTCAATAATTCCATTCCACTATCCACTCTTTCCTTTGCAAACTCAACAATTAAAATTGCATTTTTTGCAGCCAGGCCGATAAGAGTGATCAAACCAATTTGTGCGTAAATATTATTGGTAAGGTTTGGTAGAAACGTGAGTGCTATAATAGATCCCAACGCGCCGATGGGTACCGCAAATAACACAGAAAATGGAACGGACCAGCTTTCGTATAATGCAGCGAGGAATAAAAATACAAAAATCAAAGAAATGGCGAAGATCATCACCGTTTTATTGCCGGCTTTTAGTTCTTCACTGCTCATTCCGGAGAATTCATAACCATAACCTGTAGGTAAATATTTGGCGGCAGTTTCCTTTAATGCGTCTAAAGCCTGGCCACTGCTGTAGCCTTGGGCTGCCGTTCCATTAATTTCTATCGAACGATAAATATTATAATGCGATATCAGGGTAGGGCTTTCTATTACCTGGGTAGTGATCAAAGAACTCAAAGGAATCATGCTTCCCACACTGTTGCGTACATAATATTTTCCAATCTCAGCAAGCGATGAACGATAAATGCTGTCGGCCTGGCTTACGACTCTGAAATTTCTTCCATATAAAGTGAAGTCATTGATATAATTGCTTCCCAAATAAGTTGATAAAGTGGAATACACATCTGAAACATTTACGCCGAGCTGTTTTGCTATATCCCTGTCTACATTTACCTGGTAACTTGGTGTACTGGCAGTAAAGAAAGTGTAAGCGCTTCCTATTTCCGGCCTTTTATTTACTTCTGCAATAAAGTCTTTTGCTACCTCCGTAAATTTTTCAATGTTATCAGTACTTGTTGTTTGCTGCAATTCAAAAGTGAAGCCGGCCGTCCGTCCAAGGCCAGGCACTGCAGGAGGCAAAATGGCTAAGATCCGCGCTTGTTTGATACCCGAAGTTTTCTTCATGATTTCGTTAACCACACTTTGTGCATTATGTGCATCACCTTTTCTTTCGTCCCATGGTTTCAGCATAATAAACATGGTTCCCACATTGGACTTATTGGAAAAACTGATGATATTGAAACCTGCCAAACCGCCCACCACACTAATTTCCGGAATCTTTTGTAAAGTATCCGATATTTCCCTGAGAACTTCGATGCTCCTGGTAGTAGAAGCTGCTTCCGGCATTTCGTATGTAACATATAACCGCCCCTCATCTTCGGTTGGTATAAATCCCGTGGGTTTGGATTTGAAAAGAAAAAACAATCCTACAAACATTACAATAAGCATGATAATAACATAAGGCGATTTCCTGATCCAAAGCGCTACGCCTCTTGTGTAAGATGCGTTTACTTTTCTAAAACCATTATTAAATGAAGCAAAGAATTTTCCCAATAAACCTTTTTTTGCTTTTTCATCCTTCGAATGTTTTAGCATCAACATGCATAGTGCCGGAGTAAGCGATAAGGCTACAAACGCTGAAATAATCACAGACACTGCAATGGTGATAGCAAATTGCTGATACAATCTTCCTACAATTCCAGGAATAAAACCAACAGGAATGAATACAGATGCTAATATGAGCGCGATTGCAATTACGGGGCCTGAGATGTCTTTCATTGCCTTGCGTGTAGCTTCCTGGGGCGATAAATTATAATGGTCAATATTGTGCTGAACCGCCTCGACGACGATTATCGCATCATCCACCACGATACCGATGGCGAGCACAAAAGCAAACAGCGTAAGCGTATTGATGGTGAAACCAAAAGGTATAAAAAGAATAAAAGTTCCAATCAATGAAACCGGAATTGCCAAAACCGGGATCAAAGTCGCGCGCCAGTTTTGCAGAAATAAAAATACAACTAATACTACGAGTGCCAGTGCCTCGAGCAGCGTAAAGGCAACTTCCCTGATAGAAGTTTTTACTACCGATACTGTTTCGTTAGGAATAAGATAATCCAGATCGTTGGGAAAAGTTTTTTTCAATTCCTGTAAAGCCTTAGTAACACCTGCATACGTTTCAATAGCGTTAGCATCCGGCGCCTGGAATATCAACATAAATGACGCCGGCTTGCCATTTACCATTGAATTATGCGAATAAGAAAACTGGCCTAGTTCTATGCGCGCTACATCTTTCAGATAAACAATATTTCCTGTCGCAGGATTGGTTCTTACAACAATGTTTTTAAACTGGTCTACTGTACTGAGTCGGCTGTTGGTCAGAACAGTGTATTCAAAAGATTGATTTTCCGGCTGTGGCGTACCACCTAAAGTACCCGCTGCGATCTGAAGATTCTGTTCGTTTATTGCAGCGTTAATATCCGAAGGCGCTATGCCCAGCGCCGCAAGCTTTTCAGGGTCTAACCAAATACGCATACTGAAATCATTTCCGAACGCGGTAATATCGCCCACTCCTTTCACTCGCTTAAGCGCATCCTGGATGTAGATGTTTACATAATTATCTATGAAACTTATATCATGCGTGCCATGCGGTGAATAAAATGCAAGAACCGCCATGGTGCTCGGATTACGTTTGGTAACTGTTACGCCCAATCTTTTTACCACATCCGGTAACCGGGGCAGCGCTACACTTACACGATTTTGCACATCCAAAGCGGCAATGTCGATGTTGGTGCCAACATCAAAAGTTGCAGTGATTGAACTCTGCCCGCTCGAAGAACTGTTTCCGGTAATGTAAGTCATCCCAGGGCTTCCATTTATCTGGGTTTCCAAAGGCGTGGTAGTGGTTTCCTCTACCGTTTTCGCATCTGCTCCAATAAAATTTGCAGATACAGAAACTGTCGGTGGTGATATGTCGGGATATTGCGCAACAGGGAGATTGATCATTGCTATAAGACCGACCAACACAATCACGATTGATATTACAATTGCCGTTACCGGGCGTCGTATAAAAGTTTCTGCGATCATTTTTAGCCTTAATTCTTTTTAATATCAGAATGCAAAACAGCAATCTGAATTATTTGTTGGTTTACTGCACTAATAACTTATCACTCATCTCTCAACAGGTCATCACTCACCACACTCACTCACCCACCTTCACTACCGTTCCTTCATGCAAATTCTGAATGCCCTGCACTACAATTTTTTGACCTTCCTTCAGTCCTTCTTTCACAATTACATTATCACCTATTTGTGTACCTGTCTCAATTTTTTGTTGACTTACTTTCGAACTATCACCCACTACATAAACATATGTCTCGCCCAATTGTTCGGTTACTGCAATGTGAGGGATCATTGTTGCATTTTTTGATGCCGTATTTTTCACGAGCACAGTAGTATTCATGCCGGGTTTCAACATGTCTTTATCATTAGAAAAAATCAATCTTACTTTTATCGTACCTGTTTGCGGATCTACCGCACGGTCAATAAAATCAATCTTGCCGGGATAAGGATACGTATCGCCTCCAAACGCAATCGTAAAAACAGAATCTTTTACGATATTTTTATTTTGTTGCAATTCGGAAAAACGATAGATGTTTTTTTGATCTATTGTAAAATCAACTGCAATTGGATTGTTGGTCGAAACTGTATTTAAAAGAGTTTGTCCCGCTACAATGGCCGTTCCTTTTTTCACCTGGGAAATCCCAATGGTGCCTGTTAGAGGAGAATATATTTCCGCAAACTGAACATTAGAATGCATACTTTTTACATTGGCTTCGGATGCGGCCACTTGTTTTTTCGTCGCTTCCAACGTTGCGTTGGCGTAATCTACCTGTTGTGTTGCAATAGCATCATGCTTTGCCAACTCATTATACCTGTCCGCATCTTTTTGCGCCTTCACTAAATTGGCCTCCTGAACCTGTAGGTCAGCAACAGCCTGGTTGTAATTAGCCTTATAAATTTGCGCATCAATGGAATAAAGATGTTGGCCTTTGCTGACTTTCTGTCCATCTTTAAAATAAATTCCGGTAATATAACCGCTCACCTGGCTAGTCAGGTTTATCTGATCCAGCGCATTGATTGTCCCCGGATACTGATCATAATAAACAGCATTTGTTGAAATTACTTCAGCAACGGTAACCGCCACTGCAGGGGGCGGCCCCTGTTGCTTTTGTTGATTCTTATCCGCGCACGATGCTAAAATGCTAAGACTACAAACCACGGGAATCAAATATTTGAAATATAATTTCATACTTTTTTTTATTTTAATAACTTATTTTACCAAGCGCCTGGACCACATCTATTTTACTTGACAATACCTGGTAAAGCGCATTCAGGTAATTGATTTGAGCGCTCCGCAACGCCACTTCTGCGGTAATCACGTCTAAGAAGGCCTTTACGCCGCTTCTGTATTGCAACTGGATTACATCATATACTTCATTTGCCAATGAGAGATTTTCTTTTAAACTGTAATAATTGTAAAGTTCGCTTTTGTAAGTTGACATGGCAATTTGAAACTGGGAATTAATTACGTTTTCCTGGCTTTGGATATTATTCTCAACCTGGGTTATTTCAAGTTGTGCCTGTTTTACCTGTTGAATTCTTTTCCCTCCCTGGAACAGCGGCAAAGAAAGCGTGAGACCGATAAAAGAATTTGGATAAGTAGTGTTGTATAATTTTGAAGCCTCATTATTGAGATAATTCATGTTGTAATTTCCAAACGCATATAAATCAGGCAGGTATCCAAGCTTGTAATATTGCAGGTTATATTGTTGTAATTTTTTTTGTGTCTGGAGTTGCTGTATTTCTATCCTGTCAGCGTAATCAATTTGCTGAAGTGTATCTAAATAAATCTCCTGTTCC
>JAHEZA010000657.1 GCA_023251335.1 Chitinophagaceae bacterium
AATATAAAAGCCAAAGTCATTATGGATCCATGGAATTTTGCTGAAGTTCATTCCAAAAATCCCGCCAATTACGGTTGCTGGAGCGAGCAGACAGGTTACAACAGCCATCACTTTCATTACCTCATTCATTTTTAAATTTACCTTGCTGAGATAAAGGTCCTGCAGGTTAATCATCATGTCGCGATAGTTTTCAGCAAGGTCATTGGCCTGTACAATATGATCATAAACATCTTTAAAATAATTTTCGGTTTTTTCTTCTATTAAATCGTTCTCGCTGCGCAAAATTCCATTTACGAGGTCTCTTACAGGAGAAACATTTCTTTTTAATACAATCATCTCTTTACGTATGGTATTTATTTGTGCAAGAGAACGTGTGTCCGCACGGCGGATAATATCTTCTTCAAGATCTTCTATTTCTTCTCCCAGCTTTTCCATTACAATAAAATAATTATCGACTATCATATCAACAAGAGAGTAAAAAAGAAAATCGGCACCATTTTGCCTCACCTTGCTTCCGGCAATTCTAAGCTTATCCCGCAATGGATTAAAAACGTCTTTTGAAGCATCTTCCTGGAAACTTAAAACGAAGTTCGTTCCAAGAATAATACTGATTTGCTCTGTTTCAACAGACCTTTCTTTTACATTAAAATAGAGCATACTTAACAAGCAAAATAATATTCCGTTTATTTCATCAAACTTTGGCCTTTGACCAATGCTTAAAATATCTTCTGCAATCAGGGGATGAATATTAAAACGGGCGCAGATATCTTCTACATCTTTTTTTCTTAGCCCATCTATGTTTACCCAGCTTACATTTTTTGTTTCGAGATAAGAGTAAGTTTCTGAAGTATCATTAAAATATTTTTCGCTTAAAGAGTCTTTATTGTAATCGTATACGCAAACCTTTATTACATCCACATCCTTTCTAAGAGGTTGTAATGTTGGATTTACCTGCAGCACTTTTTTTGTACGCATTAGATCTAACGGATACTTGATCAAGGATAAATATTTTCTGGACCTCATTATTGAAATTTATTTGCAATTAAGAAATAAGCATTAAAATCGTTTAGTATTAGCAGTTAGTTTACTTAACAGGCGTTAAATTTTTTATTGAGGCCGAATCCGGAAGATCGGTTGTCCATATATCACGAAACATTTTCCAGTTGCCCGCTTCCTGTTTCCAGAGAACAATATACTTACCTTTATCAACCTGTTTTCCTATGCTGTCAGATAATTTATAGGTTCCTTCTTCTGCAACAATACTGCTATCGCCCCAAATGTTAGTGGTAGAAAGATTAAAATTTTTCACGCCATTTTTTATTGTTTCGCTAATAAAGTGTGTAATATTATTCCTTCCGGAAACGGAGGGCATATTGGCAGTCATTGCCTTTGCGTCGGTGGTATAACAGCTCGCCACAGCAAGAGAATCTCCTGCTTTAAATGATTTCATAAAATGCTCATTGCTTTGTGTTATAGAAGCCTCCGCCTGCTTTATGTCAAAAACGGAAGCAGATTTTTCAATACTGATTTTATCATTTTCATTACAGCAAAAAGATATGACCAATGCAAAAATGCAGCAATATTTTAAATGAACGGATCCACGCATTATAAATAGTTTATGTTTTGAAATCTACAATAATTTTGCCTAAGATAAATAATACAATTAATTTAGAAATTGTATCGCCGGGATCAACGTACAGAACGCAATATTTTTTTTGCTCTTTCTAAATCTTCAGGGGTATCTATTGAGACAGGTGAATCGTTCGTAAGCACCATTTTAATTTTGGTTCCATTTTCAAGATAACGCAGTTGTTCAAGTTTTTCGCTTGCTTCCAGCGGCGTTATCTTCCATTTTGTAAAATTCAGTAATGCATTTTTGCGATAAGCATAGATACCAACATGTTTATAGTAAACCGGCTGTATAGTTTTGTCTCTGCTAAATGGAGTAACACTGCGGCTGAATAAAAGTGCATGATGATTTTTATCTACAACAACTTTAACCGTTTTAGAATCATTAATAAGACTTTCTTCATTTATTTCGTGCATCAGGGAGGCTACTTCAATAATATGATGTT
>JAHEZA010000658.1 GCA_023251335.1 Chitinophagaceae bacterium
GTCTGTTCTTGTTTTGGGCACCACAAAGTATTTGCATTTTTTGTGTCCGTGCCAGAAGCAGCCATGAATAAAGATGACCGTTTTGTATTTTGGTAAAACAATATCCGGTTTGCCGGGGAGGCTTTTATCATGGAGCTTGTAGCGGTAGCCATTTGCAAAAAGAAATTTGCGCACCAGCATTTCAGGCTTTGTGTTTTTGCCTTTAATCATGCTCATGTTATAACTGCGTATTTCTTTAGAGTGCACGTCCGCCATTTCGTAAAGTTATCAAAATAAGAATCGTGAGAATTTGTTGCTTTACTAATTAGCCTTTATTATTATCTTCCTTTTTTTAATTGGCTTGCCTCCAGGGCGGGAGTTAGAAATAATCTTCATAAACTTCAAAAGGGAAATATGACTAAAGAAATAAAACAAAATGTGCTGACTTATTTGGTATTTGTATTTATTGCGATAGTTGGAATCGCTTATGGGAAAACATTAGTGGGCCATTACCAATTTTTGCGGCGCTGGGATTTTCAAAACATCCTTTTACTTTCATTAGGAATCCCATTCTTATTTTTTCAGGCAAAAGCAACCCTTCCTGATTTCTGGCAGAATAATATCTCAAATAAAAACAGGTTTTTAGTTCCGGTTTTGATTGGCATTGTTTTCGGCATTTTCGACATAATCGTCTTTAAGATAATTTTGCACCCGCAGCCTTATACAGAGCTACCCCCTTCTTTTCAGCCTTTTCCTTATTCTATTTTTTTATATTTTTCCGGCGCCTTTGAAGTAGAGATTTTTTACAGGCTAATTCCTTTTACCTTGATTTTGCTTTTGGGGAAATGGTATAAAAATGGAAAATATTTTAAATCATTCTTTTGGGCAGGCGCGATCCTCACTGCATTAAGGGAACCATTAGAACAATTACCCGCAGACGGTTGGCTTCTTATTTTGTATTCCTTCGTGTCAGGTTTTTTAATGAATTTCTTACAGGCCGTTTGGTATAAGAAAGCTGGTTTCTTAGCCTCCTTATCAATAAGACTTGGCCACTACTTATGTTGGCATATTTTATTAGGAATCTATATTGAGCATTTTGAATTGATAAAATAAGAATCCAGGGAATTTGTGGGTTTACCGGCTAGCCACTTCTACGCATTACAATGAGGACAAGTGAATGGCCCAGACTGGCGCAGGTCGCCAGACTGGCGCAGGTCTCCCGACCTGTGACTGTTCGTTACTAATCCTGAATGAAAGACGAATTTACAATTTAAAGAGAATGTAAACACGATAGTCATTATTTAGTTTTTGTATTTTTACTTAATGAGTACTAAGTATAAATTTGATGACAGAGAAGGTGTGTATTTTATAACTTCTACCGTTGTAGATTGGATAGATGTATTTACACGTGATATTTACCGGGATATTCTTTTAGATAGTTTTAGGTTCTGTCAAAAAAATCAGAACCTACAATTACATGCCTGGGTCCTAATGCCTAACCATTTTCATTTGATTTGTTCATTCATTAATAATGCAGATCCGGGTTTAGGAATAAAAAATATCAAAAGTTTTACGGCTATGAAAATAATTGACGCCATTATAAAGAATCCGCAGGAAAGCAGAAAGGAATGGATGCTTGATTTGTTTGAAAAAAATGGACGAAGGATGAAAAGTAATTTTCGTTTTCAATTCTGGCAACATGAGAATCAACCTATTTTGCTTAACACAAAAGAAAAGTATAACCAGAGACTTGTTTATCTGCATGAAAATCCGGAAAGAGCGGGATTTGTAAAGCAACCACAGGATTGGAAGTACAGTAGTGCAATTGATTATTATACTGAAGATGGAAAAGGTTTGTTGGAATTAGTAAGATTGGATTGAGGAATGTCGTTTGTTATTATTTGATTGTCGTTTTTATTAAATGAAAACCAAGTAACGCTCGTGCACAGGTCAGGAGACCTGCGCCAGAGCGAGAACAATTACCCGCAGACGGTTGGCTTCTTATTTTGTATTCCTTCGTGTCAGGTTTTTTAATGAATTTCTTACAGGCCGTTTGGTATAAGAAAGCTGGTTTCTTAGCCTCCTTATCAATA
>JAHEZA010000172.1 GCA_023251335.1 Chitinophagaceae bacterium
CTCATACCTATACCGCCAATGCCGATGAAATAAACCCTTGATATGTTCGAAATATCTTTCATTATATTTTTATCAACCTGTTTTTTCCTACTGTGCTTTATTGTTTATTTGCTTTATAATTTCTGCCGCTATTATTTCGTCGGCATTTATATTCTTCAATTCAGATACATTATTTCCTAAATTCTTCATCATTGGTTCATCGTTTATCAATTGCAGTAAACAAGGAAATAATTCATTTTTTACTTTTTTATCCGGTACGATTAACGCCGCCTTTTTGTTGACAAGTGACATCGCGTTTACCGTCTGGTGATCTTCCGCAGCAAAGGGATACGGAACAAATATGGCGGGTTTGCCCACAACACAAATTTCTGCGACCGTCATTGCCCCGGACCTTGCCACTACCACATCAGCCGCTGCGTAAGCATTTTCCATTTTATCAATAAAAGCATTGGTCCAGATGTTCGTTCTTTCTTCTTCCTGCTTTGCTGCTGTTTCTGAAAAGTTTTTTCCCGTTTGCCAAATCAACTGAAGATTATTCTTTTTAAATACATCTATATTTTCTTCAATGGTTTCATTTATGCTTTTAGCTCCAAGACTTCCGCCCATAACAAAAACCGTTTTCAGTTCCGGTTTTAATCCAAAAAATTGCAGCGCGTCCTGCTTTTCAATTTTTTTAGAAAATACTTTTCGGATAGGGTTCCCTGTTATCATAATCTTCTGCAGTGGAAAATAATTTTCCATTCCTTCAGATGGAACAAAAATCCTGGTGGCTCTTTTCCCCAACATGATATTGCTTTTGCCCGGCAACGAATTACTTTCATGAATGAACGAAGGAATTTCCTTGCCTTGCGCGAAGCGTAATACCGGAAAAGTAGAATAACCGCCAACACCCACTACCGCATCCGGCTTAAAGGATTTAAAAATTTTTCTCACCTGCAAAAAACTTTTAATCAGCTTAAATGGCAATCCTATATTTTTAATCAAAGAACTTCTGTTATAACCGGCAATGTCCAGCCCTTCTATTTCATAACCCGCAGCAGGTATCTTTTCCATTTCCATTTTTCCTTTTGCTCCCACAAACAATATCTCTATTTCCGGAATTTTATTTTTCAATGCATTTGCTATAGCCAATGCCGGAAAAATATGCCCACCTGTACCACCGCCTGCAATGATGATTTTCATGTTTTTTTCCCTCCCTGCCCTCCAACTGAGGATTTAAAGAATCGACTATCAGTAAACAAACAAATAATCATGAATCTGCTTTTTGTTTAATTAATCATCTTCACTTTCCTCTTCATCCTCCCTTTGAGTTGCTAATCCCACATTTTTTCCTTCGGCCTGTTCTACATTCCGTGCAACACTCAAAATAATTCCTATCGAAAAGCAGGTAAACAACAGGCTGCTTCCTCCCATACTTACCAGGGGCAGCGTAACACCCGTGGTAGGAAACAGATTTACATTCACCGCCATATTTACCATAGCCTGTATCACCAATGTAAAACTCAACGCTACTGCAAGGAATGCACCGAAAGCGTAAGGACATCGCTGAAAAAGTTTTATACTTCGAAACAGGAACAATAAATAAATCAGTAAAATAATAGTACCTCCTACCAGGCCATACTCTTCTATAATAATTGCATAAATAAAATCACTGTAAGGATGTGGAAGAAAATTTCTTTGCTCACTTTTTCCCGGACCTTTACCAAACAAGCCTCCATTGGCAATAGCAATTTTTGCTTGTTGAACCTGGTATGAAGCATCTTCTTTATCAGCATACATAAATTCCTGAACCCGTTTTATCCATGTGGGTACTCTTCCAATACTCAGGACAGCAGGCAAATCTTCTGAAACACGCTCTTCGTGATTGTAATAATGAGTAGCGACCGATACTAAAAAAATCAACGGTATCAAAGCAGCGCCGACTACCAACAAAATATGCCTGGTTCTTACTCTTCCGATAAACATCAGCAACAGCGCAATACCCCCAATCAGCAATGCAGTAGAAAGATTGGCGGGAGCAATTAATATGCAAATAATTCCTACAGGAATGATCAAAGGAAGAAATCCTTTTTTAAAATCTTTTATCACATTTTGTCTACGGCTGAGAAGGCGGCTCATATACATGAACAATGCAAGCTTTGCCAGATCTGATGTTTGAAAAGTGAGATTGATAACAGGAAGCTTTATCCAGCGGCTTGCTTCGTTAATATCACTTCCATATTTCAATGTATAAATAAGCAATGGAATAGAAATGACAAACAAAATGGAAGACACTCTTGAATAAATGGTATAATTAACCCGGTGCGCAAAATAAATAATAATAACCCCCAGGCAGATATATCCTATTTGCCGAAACAAATAACTCTCAGTCGTTTTATTCATTCTGTAAGCAAGCGATCCTACGCTGCTATATACTACAAGAATGCTGACCATTGTAAGCAATATCACAATAGCCCAGATAACTTTATCACCTTTGGTACGGCTCAAAAATTTACCGGTAACTTCCTGTGCAGAAGAAAACGAATTGGATGCTATTGGGTTTGTTTCATTCATTTTATCTTAAAAAATTTTTTATAAATCTTTTACGGCCTCAATAAACTGCATTCCTCTATCTTCATAATTTTTAAACAGGTCGAAGCTGGCACACGCAGGAGATAATAACACCACATCGCCATTAACAGCAAAATGAAAAGCTGCTTGAACGGCTTCCTTCATGCTTCCGGTATTTACCATTAGCTGAACATCCTTGCCAAAAGCCTCATGAATTTTTGTGTTGTCAACACCAAGACATACGATAGCTTTGACTTTTTCTTTGACCAAATCTTTCATAAATGAATAATCATTGCCCTTATCCACTCCTCCCAATATTAATATTACAGGCTTCGTCATTGATTCCAATGCATACCAGGTACTGTTCACATTAGTAGCTTTGCTATCATTTATAAACTCCACTCCCTTTATGGTCAACACGGGAGACATTCGATGTTCGATTCCGGAAAATGTTTGTAATGAATCCCGTATTTTTTCCTTCCGGATTCCGATTACTTCTGCACAAACCGCCGCGGCCATTGTGTTGTATTGATTATGCTTTCCCTTTAAGGCAAAGTCGGCCACATTCATTTCCATTTCCTCGTCTTTCCATCTCAGATGCATATTGTTATCTATGATGTACGCTCCTTCAGGTAATTCGTTGTCCATACTTATTGGTAATGGTTTAGTCTTGTTTAAAAATTGATTCAAATATTTTTGTGTTACTTTATCATCCATATTATAAATAAATACATCGGCTTCAGTTTGATTTTCTATAATTCTGAATTTACTTTTTATATAATTTTCAAATTTGTATTCATACCTGTCTAAATGATCTTCAGTGATATTAGTTAATATGGCCACATCCGGCCGAAAATCTTTTATATCATCCAACTGAAAAGAACTTATTTCCACTACATAGATTTTTTTAGGATCCGTAGCCACCTGCCTCGCAAAAGAAAAACCGATATTTCCCACCATCGCACAATCCAATCCTGCTGTTTCGCAGATGTGATATATCAAAGCGGTTGTCGTTGTTTTCCCATTGCTTCCGGTAATTCCAATGATCTTGCTCTCTCCTTTGAACCTGTATGCAAATTCTATTTCGCTTATCACCTCTATCCCCCGTTTCCTGATTTCTTTTACCATTTCATTCTTTTCAGGAATGCCCGGGCTTTTTACTATTAAAGAAGCATTCCATATTTTCTCCATTGAATGTGCGCCTTCTTCAAAATCAATCTTGTGCAAAGCCAACTCGTCTTTAAATTTGAGGCTTATACCCCCGCCATCACTAACAAAAACACCAAAGCCTTTTTGTTGCGCGAGCAATGCAGCGCCGACGCCACTTTCACCGGCGCCGAGTATCACAATTTTTTCCTTCATTAGCGTTCTATTACAAACAATCTGCGGATCAGACAGATAAAAAAAATGGTTCTTCAAAAGCATGAACTTAACGGGTCAGAAAAGCGATTCACAGATATTGGAGTTGCTCAAAGCTTTTCAAAAATCAATATGCATTTAGCCTTCAGCATTGTGCCATCAGCCTTCAGCATACTATCTCAATTTTAACGTAACCACTGCAAGCACCATCGTCAGAATTGTTACCACCCAAAACCTGACTGCAATCTTGCTTTCATGATATCCTAATTTTTGATAATGATGGTGCAATGGGCTCATTAAAAAAACTCTTCGTCCTTCACCGTACTTCCGTTTAGTGTATTTGAAATAACTTACCTGGATCATCACACTTAAATTTTCAACCAAAAACACAAAACAAAAAATAGGTATCAATAATTCTTTTCTTACTATAATCGCCAGCGATGCAATGATACCTCCCAGCGCAAGGCTGCCAGTATCTCCCATAAAAACCTGCGCCGGATAAGCATTGTACCAAAGAAACCCTACACACGCGCCCACAAAAGCAGCTATAAAAACCGAGAGCTCGCTTAGGTTGGGTATGTACATAATATTCAGGTATTCTGCAACACGCAAGTCGCCACTCACAAAAACAAATATGCCCAAACCAAGACCGATTATAGCGCTAACACCAGTAGCTAACCCATCCAATCCATCGGTAATATTCGCTCCGTTTGAAACCGCCGTTATTATAAAAATTACAACCAGTATATATAAAATGTAGGTATAATCTTCCCAACTTGCAGGCAACAATCTTGCATAATTAAATTCATGGGTCTTTACAAATGGGATGGTTGTAATTGGTGTTTTTACTGTTACAAATCGATGCACCTCGCCATTAGCAGTGATCGTATCTTCTCCCACTTTGTGTTCGCCTCTTTGTGGTATGTAAGCACTCAATGATTTACTTCCGATTATTTCGCGCTTCACTACCACTGACGGATTAAAATAAAGGGTAGCTCCGATGATAATCCCCAGAATAACCTGGCCAAATATTTTAAATTTTCCCGCAAGCCCATCGGCGTTTGTTTTTTTAAAATCCACGCCCTTTTCTTTCGCAATCTGCTTTGCCTTAATTTTTAAATAATCGTCTATAAACCCTATAACGCCCAGCCACACTGTGCATAAGAGCATTAGTATCACGTACACTTTATTCAGGTCGGCTAATAATAAAGTAGGAACTATTATCGCCAGCAGGATAATAATTCCGCCCATGGTAGGTGTTCCGCTTTTCATTTTCTCTCCTGCAAGACCAAGTTCTCTTACTGATTCGCCAATTTGTTTTTTCTTTAAAATCCTGATCAGTCTCTTACCATAAATCATTGTGATGATCAATGATAGCAATACCGCGACCAACACCCTGAAAGTGATAAAATGAACAAGCCCACTCCCCGGAAACTTAATTCCATTTTGCGCAAACCATTCAAATAGTTGATACAGCATTTTCTATTTTTTTCTTCGTGTTCCTGACTTTTATTTTCCGTCTTTTGTTTTCTGCTATTTGCCTTTTGCTTCTATCTATCCATCAATTGAAACATTTCCACCAATACTTCCTTGTCATCAAAATGATTTTTTATGCCATTAATCTCCTGGTATTTTTCATGTCCTTTGCCTGCTATCAGAATGATGTCTTCTTTTTGTGCAAGCGACACCGCTGTTTTAATCGCTTCCTTTCTATCGGTAATGGATATACATTTTTTTCTTGCAGTAACCGGCACGCCTTTTTCCATTTCTTTGATAATTTCAACCGGATCCTCATTGCGTGGATTATCAGAAGTAAAAATTATTTTGTCGCTATACTCGCAGGCCACCTCAGCCATTTCAGGCCTTTTGGTTCTATCACGATTACCGCCACAGCCCACCACCGTAATAATTTTTTCTTCCTTTTTACGTAAGTTTTTTATGGTTGCCAACACGTTTAATAATGCATCGGGCGTATGCGCATAATCCACAATACCTACGATTTTTTCTTTAGGGGAAACCATATAATCAAACCTACCTTCGGCGCCTTCTGTATTGCTTAATATTTGTAACACCTTTTCTTTATCCTCGCCCAAACAAATAGCAGCGCCATATACTGCCAAAATATTATAAGCGTTGAATGTGCCTATTA
>JAHEZA010000173.1 GCA_023251335.1 Chitinophagaceae bacterium
ATGGATACAAAATCGATCAATAAAGCGATTGAGACTGCGGCAACGGCTGGTGGAGGTACGGTTTATTTTCCTGCAGGCAATTATCTGAGTGGCTCTATCCGTTTGAAAAATAATATTACCTTATATCTGGATGCAGGCGCCACAATTATTGCAGCTCCAGGCGAAAATGCCGATGAGTATGATGCTCCGGAAAATAAGATCGACAATAAGTATGAAGACTTTGGCCACCGCCATTGGCACAACAGCCTGGTATGGGGAGAAAATCTTCATGATGTTTCTATCATCGGATCCGGGATGATTTGGGGAAAAGGATTGCAACGAAGCAATAAAGGCGAAGAGGACAAACGCCCCAATAAATCCATCAGCCTTTACTTATGCAGGAATGTAATCATCCGCGATATTTCAATGTTGCATGCGGGATGGTTTGGAATATTGGCTACCGGCGTGGATAACCTTACGATTGATAATGTAAAAATGGATACCAATCGCGATGGAATGGATATCGATTGCTGCCAAAATGTTAGAATTTCCAATTGTACTATCAATTCGCCGGGAGATGATGGAATATGCCTGAAGAGCAGCTATGGACTTGGTTTTGCAAGGGCTACTGAAAATGTAACTATTACCAATTGCCAGGTAAGTGGCTTTGATGAAGGAAGCCTTTTGGATGGCACTTATAAACGTAACAACCCGGACAGCCCTACCGGCCGTATAAAAATGGGAACAGAATCGAATGGGGGGTTTAAGAATATAACTATTTCCAATTGCGTATTTGTCTACTCAAGTGGCCTTGCATTGGAAACTGTAGATGGCGCCCAACTTGAAGATGTTACCATCGATAATATTACCATGCGTGATATCGTAAATCCGCCAATCTTCCTACGCCTTGGCGCGAGGATGCGTGGCCCGGAAGGAACACCGATTGGTACTTTAAAGAGAGTAATAATTAGTAATATCGTTGCATACAATGTGGATGGCACAACAGCTGCGATTATCAGCGGCATAAACGGCCACGATATTGAAGATGTATCGCTGCATGATATCAACATTTATTTTAAAGGTGGTGGCACTAAAGAACAGTCGTCAATTGTAGTGCCGGGATTAGAAAAAGGATATCCTGAACCTGAACGTTTTGGAGTAACGCCTTCGTATGGATTTTTCGTCCGCCATGTTAACGGTATCAGCTTTGATAATATCCATCTTGGGCTTATGTCAAACGATGACCGGCCTTCGTTTGCATTAGATAGTGTACAGAATGCATCCTTTCATTTTGTAAACACATCTATTCGACCCGGCATTGCCAATCTGTATCTAAAGAATTCGGAAAATATAAAAATATTCCAGTCATTTGGCAAAGCAGAGATGGCTATAAAAAAAGCAAGCTTTCAAAAGTTGTAAGGAAATAACTGAGGCTACATTAAAATTAATTTACTTTAATTTTTCATTTGCTTTATGCCGTTCGCTGTCTCTTAGATTTTTCTTTTCAAAATTTTTTTCAAGTGCATCAGTAAGATCAACACCAGTTTGGTTGGCAAGGCAAATCAATACCCAAAGCACGTCTGCCATTTCATCCGACAAAACGTTTTCTTTTTCGTTTTCCTTAAAAGATTGTTCACCAAATTTTCTTACGATCAATCTCGATAATTCACCAACCTCCTCCATTAGTATCCCAAGGTTAGTGAGTTCGTTGAAGTATCTAACGCCAACGGTTTTTATCCATATATCAATTTTAGATTGCGCTTCCCTTATTGTAATTGCTTCAGTCACTTTAAAAAATATTTTTTGTTTAAAATTTCATTGTCAGGCTCGTTTATCCTTTTTGCATTTTATTCTCTATTCTTTGTATCTATCAAAATCGTTACCGGTCCATCATTCACCAGATCTACTTTCATATCGCCACCAAATTCACCGGTAAATATTTTTTTACCCAAATCCATTTCTAACTGTATAATCATTTTTTCATAAATAGGTATGGCAATCTCTGGTTTGCTTGCTTTTAGATAAGAGGGTCTATTCCCCTTTTTTGTGGATGCCTGCAGCGTAAACTGGCTCACCAATAAAACATCACCATTAATGTCTTTTACAGAGATATTTGGCACCTTATTTTCATCATCAAAAATGCGTAGATTAACAATCTTGTTACTCAGCCATTTTATATCTTGATCATTATCAGCATCTTCTATTCCAATGAATACCAGTAAACCAACATTTATCGAAGATTTTGCCCTGTTTTCAATAGTCACAGCTGATTTTGCTACTCTTTGTATTACTGCCTTCATTTCTAAAATTTAAGTTATGCATTAAAATAAAGAATAATGCCAAAATCCTGCAAAAAGCAATTTTTTTTATTTCTTCACTGTCGAAAAAACGGGATAAACCAATGCCCGCCTGACAAAGAAATTTTTGCCCAATTCTTATCCACACCCTGTTGATATTTTATGACCTGAATTGTGAAGGAGAAAAAATATTTTCGTTCTCCCGCAACACACAAAACAAATATAATTAACCCAAAAATACTATTAACCCGATGTCATTAAAAAAAGAATCCGCTTCCGGCCTCAGTTTTGTCCGGCATTTTACCAAAGAAGGGATTTCTCCTTTCGATATGTTTGAATATGATTATCGAACATCGGTTATAAAAAACACAACTGGTGAAGTAGTTTTTCAAATGGACAATGTAGAGGTTCCAAAACAATGGAGCCAGATAGCTACTGATATTTTAGCACAAAAATATTTTCGCAAGGCAGGAGTGCCACAGGCAGACGGAAGTACCGGTAGAGAAACATCGGTGAAACAGGTAGCACATCGTATGGCGCATTGCTGGCGCGTTTGGGGTGAGCGAAATGATTATTTTGCTTCCGCGGAGGACGCACAGGTTTTTTATGATGAATTGATTTATTCTATATTAGATCAGGCGTGCGTACCTAATTCCCCTCAATGGTTTAATACAGGTTTGCACGAAGTATATGGTATTACCGGAAAACCTCAAGGCCATTATTTTGTAGATGCAAAAGATGGACAGCTTAAAAAATCCACCTCTGCTTATGAAAGGCCACAACCGCATGCCTGCTTTATTTTAAGTGTTGAAGATGATCTTGTTAACGATGGAGGCATCATGGATCTGTGGGTTCGCGAAGCAAGAATCTTTAAATACGGCAGCGGTGTTGGAACTAACTTTAGCAGCATTCGTGGTGAAGGTGAGAAACTGAGTGGCGGCGGTACTTCCAGCGGATTGATGAGTTTCCTTAAAATTGGAGACAGGGCTGCGGGCGCAATCAAAAGTGGCGGCACTACCAGGCGCGCTGCTAAAATGGTTTGTCTTGATATTGACCATCCTGAAATAGAATCCTTTGTAAACTGGAAAGTAGAAGAAGAAAATAAAGTGGCTGCGTTAATTGCTGCAGGTTATCCAAGCGATTATGAAGGCGAAGCATATAAAACAGTAAGCGGACAAAATAGCAATAATTCTGTTCGCATTTCCAACGACTTTTTCCATGCATTGGAAAAAGATGCAGACTGGGAATTGAAAGCAAGGAGCGATGGCCGCACGATGAAAAAAATAAAGGCGAAGAAATTATGGAACGAAATTAACTATGCCGCATGGCGCTGCGCTGATCCGGGAACCCAATATGATACTACTATCAATGAATGGCACACCTGTCCCGAAGGTGGAAGAATCAGGGCAAGCAATCCCTGCAGTGAATACATGTTTTTAGATAATACTGACTGCAATTTGACGTTCCGGGCTTTGAATATATCGTGCGTTTATGGACAACTGTGTTGGAAATATCTGTTTTGATGGCCCAATTTCCAAGTAAGGAAGTGGCGCAATTAAGCTATGATTACAGAACATTAGGTTTAGGATTTGCTAACCTTGGAAGCATGTTGATGGTAAGCGGTATTGCGTACGATAGCGATAAGGGGCGCGGAATTGCCGGAGCTATTACCGCTATTATGACCGGAATTGCTTATAAGACTTCTGCAGAAATTGCGCGTCACCTGGGCGCCTTTAGCAAGTATGAAGAAAATAAAAATCACATGCTTCGTGTAATGCGCAATCATCGCGCCGCAGCTTATGATGCGATTGATGCTTACGAAGGATTAGAAATAAAGCCGCAGGGAATTATAGCAAAAGATTGCCCGGACTATTTGTTAAAAGCAGCTACTAAAGCCTGGGATGATGCAGTAATGCTTGGTGAAAAATATGGTTACAGAAATGCGCAAACGACAGTAATTGCGCCTACTGGAACAATAGGACTTGTAATGGATTGCGACACTACTGGTGTAGAACCTGATTTCGCTTTGGTGAAATTTAAAAAATTAAGCGGTGGCGGTTATTTTAAAATTATCAATCAAAGTGTTCCGCAGGCATTGCGCAATTTAAAATATCCGGAAAATGAAGTTGAGGAAATTGTAAATTATGCAAAAGGCCATGCCACGTTGGAAAACGCGCCGCACATTAATTTTGAATCACTTTCTGAGAAAGGATTTACCTCTGCTGACCTCCAAAAGATAGAGGCAGCACTACCTACTGCTTTTGAAATAGGATTTGTATTCAACGCATTTAACCTGGGTGAGGAATGTCTAAAGCGGCTGGGTTTCAAAGCAGAAGATTATAACAATTTTGAATGGAGCTTACTGGAAGCACTGGGGTTTACTCATGAACAAATAGAAGAGACCAATATTTATATATGCGGTACGATGACTGTGGAAGGAGCTCCGTATTTAAAAGAAGAGCATTTATCCGTGTTTGATTGTGCCAACAAATGTGGCCAAACAGGAGAACGATATATTCATTACAGTGGACATATCAGAATGATGGCAGCGGCACAGCCATTCCTAAGTGGCGCTATTTCTAAAACGATTAATCTTCCAAATGAAGGAACGATTGAACAAATCGAGGATGCTTATTTTTTAAGCTGGCAGCTTGGCCTGAAAGCGTGTGCACTTTACCGTGATGGTTCTAAATTATCACAACCTTTAAGTAACAAAAGCGATAAGAAAAAGAAATCAGAAGAAAGCGAGGAAAGCAAAGAAGATCAGCATGAAACGGCTTTGGTTAATATGGGTCAATTAACAATTGATGATCTTTTGGAAGAAGTAAATAAAAGAGTACAAAATAGCGCTGACACTTCACTGAAACGCCAGTTGGCAATGATCGTCGAGCGCCGCTCCTTACCTGCAAAACGCAGGGGCTTTACACAAAAAGCAAAAATAAACGGGCAAGCCTTATTCCTAAGGACAGGCGAATATACTGATGGTACACTTGGAGAAATTTTTATTGATATGGCTAAGGAAGGCGCTACCATGCGTAGTATGCTGAACTGTTTTGCAATATCTATTTCTATCGGGCTTCAATACGGCGTACCACTGGAAGAATTTGTCGAGAAGTTTGTATTCACCCGCTTTGAGCCTTCCGGAATGGTAGAACATCCGAATATTAAAACCACTACTTCTATTATTGATTTCATGTTCCGTTCATTGGCCTATGAATATTTGGGAAGAAATGATTTAGTTCACGTGTTAGATAAACCGGAGGTAGAAAATCTGGGTAATAATCCCTGGGACGAAAACACGCCTACCATTGGCGAACGAATTCCGGAACTTAGCGAAGTAAGAGTTACCGCTTCTTCTAACGTAAAAGCACAAACGCAAAAATCTTATAGGGAGGCGCATACAAAAAGAGCCGGCATGGGGATAGATGCTGTGAATGCTGCTTCTAAAAATATGCAAAGCGATGCACCCGCCTGTAACACCTGCGGACACATTACCATTCGCAGCGGCACCTGCTATAAATGTCTAAATTGTGGCAATAGCATGGGTTGCAGCTAATAACTCGTTTTCTTTGGGGTATAAAGGGCCATCTGTAGCAATACGATGGCTTTTTTATTTGTTCAAAAACAGAAACCTGTTTTATTTATTTGTTTACTGTGATCGTCATTATTTCCGTTAGATGATTCTGCGAGAATAATTCATGCAGATGGATACAATGCTGACTTCAGTCCATTGCCAATATAAACGTAACGCTGTATTTATAGTATATTAC
>JAHEZA010000174.1 GCA_023251335.1 Chitinophagaceae bacterium
CAACGAAAGAGGCATCGTAACCACATGCACTTATGAAGCCAGGAAATTTGGTGTGCATTCGGCCATGCCGATGAAAACGGCTATGCGACTGTGTCCACAGGCAATTGTCGTTTCAGGCACTTACTCCGACTATACGAAGTACTCTAATTGGGTAACGGAGATTATTGCCTCAAAAGCGCCCCTGTTTGAAAAAGCCTCCGTTGACGAGTTCTATATTGACCTGGAAGGAATGGATAAATTTTTTGATCCTTTAAAATGGACAATAGAATTAAGAGCGTTGATTATTAATGAAACGGGGCTTCCTATCTCTTTCGGTATTGCTAAAAATAAAATGGTTGCAAAAATGGCCACCAACGAAGCCAAACCGAATGGATATTTATATGTCCCGTTGGGAAAGGAAAAAGAATTTTTAGCGCCCCTTGAAGTAAATAAAATCCCTGGCATTGGTGAACAAGCCGAAAAAATCCTTATCTATCATAAGATAAAATTTATACGCGATATCCATAGTTCCAGTCCTGAACATCTGGAAAAATTATTGGGCAAATGGGGATACGAATTATGGAACAAAGCGCAAGGCACGCATACGTCCACTATTAGTCAATACCACGAGTCCAAATCAATTTCCAAAGAAAATACTTTTTTTGAAAATGTTGCTGATATAGAATATTTGATGCGTGAAATCGTGCGTATGACGGAAAAAATTTGTTTTGACCTCCGCAAAGAAAAAAAAGTTGCGGGCTGTGTTACTATCAAATTAAGATATCCCGATTTTGAAACTACTTCGCGCCAGGCTAGTATTCCCTATACTTCCGCGGACGACCAGATCATCCCCGTTGCCAAAGCACTTTTTCATCAATTATACAAAAAAGGGAAATCTGTTCGTCTGCTGGGTGTGCGGCTTAGTAATTTTAGCAACGAAGCATTGCAAGCCAATTTATTTCACGATACCGAACGAAAAAATGAATTGTACAAAACGTTGGACGAAGTTAAAAACAGGTTTGGAAAAGGCAGTGTAGGAAGGGCTTCGGGGAAGATGTAAGTATATTGTTATATTGTTGAAATGTTATGTTGTTCTTATTCCCAAATAAAAATTTGAGTTATTTGTTCGTTCACTATGTATCTAAAAGATTGGAGTCTTACATTAGCTAATTGACATATCAGCTCATTATCACATCACATCAATTTCACCTTTTATCATATCAGCCATCGTTTTCTTTTCCAGTACTCTCAACGTTGCGTCCCGCGCTATAATCATCATCTTTCTCATACCGCAGGTAGTTTCATCACAGTCTTTGCATTTTTCATAAAAATTCAAACTCACACACGGCAACAGCGCGATTGGCCCGTTAATGATCCTTATTACATTAGCAAGGTTAATATTCCTCGGAGCTACTCTTAATACATAGCCTCCCCCCTTCCCTTTCTTGCTCTCCAGCATTCCGGCATTTTTCAATTCTACCAGGATATTTTCCAGAAATTTTAAGGGAATTTTTTGATACTTCGAAATTTCGGCAATCTTCACCGGGCCTTTGCCATATTCGATAGCAAGATATTCCAGTGCCTTAAAGGCATATTGTGTTTTTTTTGACAGCATGTGTTAGAACACTTTAATCGAAAATGAAAATACAAAGAATTTGCAAATTTATTAATTAATTCCTACCAATTTAGTAGGATATGCATATATTTGCAATATTCTTTACAAAAAAAAATCTTAATCATGAGTTTACAATTAGGCGATACAGCCCCTGATTTTACTGCAGAAACTACAGAAGGTAAAATCAATTTTTATGAATTTCTAGGTGATAACTGGGGAGTTCTTTTTTCTCACCCTGCAGATTACACCCCCGTTTGTACTACTGAACTGGGAAAGACCGCGGCCTTAAAACAAGAGTTTGAAAAGCGCGGCGTCAAAGTATTGGCAGTAAGCGTTGATCCTTTGGATAAGCATCTGGGATGGAGAAACGATATTAATGAAACACAAAACGTAAATGTTGAATTTCCGATCATTGCAGATGAAGACAGAACGGTTGCTAATCTATATAGCATGATTCATCCGAACGCTTCTGCAACTGCAACGGTTCGTTCATTGTTTATTATAGGCCCGGACAAAAAGATAAAGTTGATGATTACTTATCCCGCATCTACAGGAAGAAATTTCAATGAAGTATTACGTGTGATTGATTCTTTGCAATTAACTGCAAAACATAGCGTGTCAACACCTGCAGACTGGAATCAAGGCGAAGATGTAATTATTTCACCTGCAATAAATACAGAAGACGCTAAAGTAAAATTTCCTAAAGGAGTAAGGGAAGTAAAACCTTATTTGCGCTATACACCACAGCCAGAATTGTCTTAAATTTTTTATCGAATAATCCTAAATTATCTTGTTGGTAGTTTAGGATTATTTTTTATAACCACGGAATGGAAGAGTTAAAAGAATTAGAAACGTTTTTAAAAATTGCTTCTGTAGACGATGGGTTAAAAAAGATAGCTGAAAGCTTTCCCGGGAAAGTCAAATTTTCAACTTCGCTGGGACAGGAAGACCAGGTTTTAACAGACATGATTGCCCGCCATTCAATTGATATTTCTATTTTCACGTTGGATACGGGAAGGCTATTTAATGAAACGTATGAGTTGATAGAAAAAACAGAAGCGCGTTACAAAAAGAAAATTGAAATTTATTTTCCCGAAGCTGGTGCCGTGGAAGAAATGGTAAATGAAAAAGGAATTAATTTATTTTATAATTCTGTAGAAGAAAGAAAACTGTGTTGTCACATCAGGAAGGTAGTACCTCTGAATCGGGCACTTACCGGAGCTTCGGTTTGGATAACCGGGCTAAGATCATCTCAAACCTCTATCCGGCAAGATTTACCGGTAATAGAATGGCTGCCTGAGAAAAATTTATTTAAATACAATCCGCTGCTAAACTGGAGTTACGATGATGTGATGGATTACATTCATACGAATTCAGTGCCTTATAATCCACTACATGATAAAGGATTTGTGAGCATTGGCTGCCTGCCATGCACGCGTGCGATAGAACCCGGCGAAGACCCGAGAGCCGGACGCTGGTGGTGGGAAACTTCGCAAAAGGAATGTGGGTTGCACGTCAATAAATAATGGAGGCAACTTTCAGAATCGAACTGAAAATTCATCTTTACGAAAGATGTGTTATAACCATTTTAACTAAGCTGCCTTTCAGTACGCAAGTGACAAAAATAGAAAATCTTTTTATTTGTATGTTTACTGGATTGAAAAAACAATTATGCTGATTGCAAGGGAGATAATCATTCCTTATCTTTTTCAAGAAATGCCTGTTCCTCAGGGTGTATAAGACTATAAAGCCTCAACAAAATTCTTGTTGAGGCTAAGTACCCGGGAACGGAGTTGAACCGTCACTCGCATTGCTGCGAACAGGATTTTAAGTCCTGCGTGTCTACCAGTTCCACCACCCGGGTAAACATCTTTAAATATTTTTACAAAGACCAAATCGAATAACCTCAACTTCATTCCTGACGATCGCGGTATTATATCGGGACGTGTCTCCCAGATCCATCCATATGATTTTGCAAGTAAACGTCTTTAAATTATCCTTCCAAACAACTATAAATAAAAAAAGCAGATAATCTGCTTTTAATTTTTGGAGCGGAAAACCGGGCTCGAACCGGCCACCTCGACCTTGGCAAGGTCGCGCTCTACCAAATGAGCTATTTCCGCATTAATAAGAACTAAAAAAAGGATTGCAAAAATAAGTATTACAGCCTATGAAGCAAAATTTATTTGTATTGAGGATTGTAATGCGTATTGGCAGGCACTTCCACAGTTGGCTTGCCCATATAACGATGTTGATAAAAAGTATAACATCCGCCAATTATTAGTGCTACAAAAACGGCTACCTGGGCATAAAACAGAAACCGCGAGGTAGAAACCCAGCTATGTGCTATATCTTTCCCTTTGTTATCAAGTACTTCTTCGTGTTCCATATTTTCAGTATTTGCAAGGGCAAAAATAACAGATTGATTTGAAATATCATTTTTTGAAGCCAACAATTTCAGAAAATGTTTTTCTTTTGCCAATAAAATAGCGCCATGCAACGCTTGAATAATATACTCCGGTAAGCTCTTTCATCTTTTTTTTGGGAAGGCTGTTTCTATTTTTCTTTTTTATTGACCATTTTATAAAATGGTAATGAGCAGACCAAACGGCAGCCATCATTTTAAAATCTCCTTTTACAATCGCCTGCAAACCCGCTATATTATCTAACAAAACCCTGAGCAATAGTTTCCAGAGCTTTTCTGAAAAAGGTAAATTTTTTGAGAGCATTACGAGATTGTTTCTAAAATTGAGAAATACCTTTTTCTTATTACCCATTGGCAAGGTACCTCCGCCTACGTGATATACAACCGAAGCAGGTTGAACATAAACTTTATATCAGCCTCTCTTCATGCGCCAACATAAATCTATTTCTTCCTGGTGCGCAAAAAAATATTCATCAAATCCGTTTAATTCATTGAAAACCGATGACCTTACAAAAAACGCAGCACCGGTTGCCCAGAATATTTCAGACACATCATTATATTGTCCTTCGTCTCTTTCACAAAAATCAAAAATACGCCCGCGATTAAAAGGATATCCTAATTTATCTATCCAACCGCCGCTGGCTCCTGCATATTCAAATTGATGCTTGTTAGTAAAAGATAAAATTTTCGGTTGACAGGCTGCTATATTTTTATCGCTTTCCATCAGCGAAATAACGGGCTTTATCCAGCCTTTCGTCACCTCCACATCACTGTTCAATAAAACATAATAATCAGCTTTTACTTTCTTCAATGCGGAATTATATCCTTTGGAGAAACCTTCGTTTGCGGGATTGATAATTATTTTAATTTGCGGATAATTTTTTTGTAAAAATAAAACTGAGTCATCCGTTGATGCATTATCAGCCACAATCACAGAAAGATTTTCATAATCAGATGCCATGACGGAAGGCAGAAATTTTTCAAGAAAATCTTTCCCGTTCCAATTTAAAATTACGATCGCTACTGATGGTGACTGGATCAATGAAATACTTATTAATATCTTACAAACATAAAAGATTTTGGGTTTGGTTTCGGAAATAGATTTTAGATTTGAATCATGTTCAGGCAACTCTTTACTTTTCGGTCGCTGCTTACTCTTATTGCTATTGCCATTGTAACAGGGACGATTTTCTATTCTAATTTTTTGTCAAAAAAAATAGAGGTAGAAGAGCGCGAAAAAATAAGTCAGTGGGTAGAGGCGAATAAATTTATAGCCTCTGCCCTTCCTAACGCAGATGTTACACTAGCGAGCGAAATACAACAGCGTAATGCAGACATCCCCATCATCTGGACCAATGAAAAAGATAGCATTATCGATTCAAGAAATATTGATTCTTCCGAAATAAAATCATCGAAAAATTTTCTCCAAAAAAAGTTAAAGGAGTTTCAGTCTGCGCATCCCCCAATCGTTCTCGAACTTAATAAAAACCCTTACGTAGCCGACAGATATTATTATGGTGATTCTAAATTACTAAAACAGGTCAGGTACTTTCCCATCGTTCAACTGTTCGTGGTGGCGCTTTTTATTTTTATTACCTTTTATGCTATATCGGCGAGAAATAAATCTACGCAAAACCAGGTGTGGGCAGGCATGGCCAAAGAAACCGCGCATAAATTGGGAACGCCTATTTCATCGTTGCATGGCTGGGTGGAAATGTTGAAAGAAACCGGCGCGGATGCCACGATCTCAAAAGAAATGGAGAAAGATGTGAACCGGCTGAAATTAATCAGTGATCGTTTTGGAAAAATCGGAAGCCCGCCAAAATTAGAAGAACAGGAAATAACCGGCCAGGTAGAAAATATGGTGGCATACATCAAAAGACGATCAACAGATAAGGTAGCATTCGCAATTGAAAAGCCTGGGGAACATGTGTACGCGAAAATTTCAGAGCCCTTATTTGATTGGGTAATTGAAAATCTTCTAAAAAATGCGCTGGACGCCATCAATGGGAGAGGGACGATAGAT
>JAHEZA010000659.1 GCA_023251335.1 Chitinophagaceae bacterium
CCGCTTTTAATATATCTGCTTTTTCTTTTGATTGCTTATCGGTGGTGGTGAAAATACATTTATATCCTTTTACGATTGCAGCCAATGCCAATCCCATACCCGTGTTTCCGGAAGTGCCTTCAATGATAGTGCCGCCCGGTTTTATTTTCCCTTCCTGCTCAGCAACTTCCAACATCTTAACAGCCATCCTGTCTTTTATGGAATGCCCGGGATTGAAATATTCCACTTTAGCCAAAACGGTGCACGGTAAATCTTTGGTAATCTTATTCAGTTTAATGAGCGGCGTATTTCCAATCGTTTCGAGGATGTTATTTTTCCACATAGATTACGTTTTTGATAAAGATAAAAAAAATAGGGGAGAGTAAGCCGGAGAAGCGTAGTATGGAGCGATTTCAAATTCGTAAATTTCTGTGCTAAACACAGTAAACAAACAAATATTCCGGATTCTTATTTATCTTTTCCTTCTACTACAATCACGATTTCACCTTTCACTGTTTTCGAATTAAAATAATCATGCACTTCCCGGAGTGACCCTCTTTTATTCTCTTCAAACATTTTTGTGAGTTCGCGGCTTACACTGCATTGTCTTTCTGCTCCAAAATATTCTATAAAATCCTTCAGCGTTTTTACCAGCCGCATTGGGCTTTCATAAAAAACCATGGTACGTTCTTCTTCTGCCATCTTTTTTAAAAACGTTTGCCTTCCTTTTTTTAATGGTAAAAAACCTTCAAAACAAAAGCTATTCATCGGCAGGCCGCTATTTACTAATGCCGGAACAAATGCTGTAGCGCCGGGAAGGCACTCTACTGTAATGTCATTCTTTATACACGCCCTCACTAATAAAAAAGCCGGATCACTTACGCCCGGTGTTCCTGCGTCTGTAATCAATGCCATCGTTTTGCCAGCTAATAATTGTTCGGTTAAATGCCCGACTACCTTATGTTCATTATGCTGATGATAAGCAGAAGTTGGCTTTTCTATGCTGTAGTGGCGGAGTAGCTTACCCGAAGTACGTGTATCCTCCGCCAGGATAAGATCTACTGATTTCAATACTTCTACTGCCCGGAAAGTGATATCGGCAAGATTGCCTATTGGAGATGGGACAATGTAGAGCATTTGTTTATTGTGATAATTTGCTAATTAGCCAATGTGCTAATAAATGCGCGCGTTAGCGAATTAGCTAATCGGCGAATTGGCTAATTCGCTAATTTGCTAATTGTTATTGTAAATTCTTCCATTACCTGATTGGCCAATAATTTTTTTGATGCTTCTTCAGCTATGGCTTTAGCTTCTTCGGCAGAAGCTGCTTCAAGATTTAGCAGGATATGTTTTCCAATTCTTACATCGTTCACGCTTTTTATACCAAGGTTAGAAAGTCCGCCCAATACCGCTTTCCCCTGTGGATCCAGCAATTCCTTCAAAGGCATTATCTTAATTTCTGCAATAAAATTCATTCAAATTATTTTTTAGGTTCGATAGTTTTCGGACCGGTTAATGATAATAAAATATATACAATAAAGACTACCGGTACGGCAATCCATTGCAAAAATAACGCAGCAATAATTGCAACTGCCAATAAAATTACTTTTGGAATATTATTTTTTAATTTATAGTCAGCAAACTTTAATGACATGATGCGAAGATTGCTTACCATCAGATAACTAAGCACAACAATGGTCCCATATAGAAACCATTTATTAATTATCAGCGCATTCACACCATTTATTGAATTGAAATGTAAAATGAGAGGAAAAGACGCGACCGTTAAGCCCACGGCCGGAATAGGAACGCCTTTAAAAGAATATTCTTGATTGGTATCCAGGTTAAATCTTGCCAAACGATAAGCACCGGCGCCGGCAAGTACGAACGCCGGTACCAGCCAGACAATAGAAACATCAAGGCCATTTACTTCCCTGGCATAACTAAATTGCAACAGCTGATAAAGAATCAGCGCCGGAGCCACGCCAAAGCTTACCACATCGCTAAGCGAATCCAGTTGCTTGCCCATATCACTGGTAGCCTTTAACAAACGCGCTACAAAGCCATCTAAAAAATCGATCAGC
>JAHEZA010000175.1 GCA_023251335.1 Chitinophagaceae bacterium
GGTTCATTATAGCATTTATTGCTGACGGAACTTCCTACAAGAATTTGAGAAATACCAACGCGGGAAGCCGAAAGTATATTGAGCAAAAAAAACAGGTTCATCAACCGGTGACTACTCCGGCTGAGAAGAGCGACAAAAAGTTAGATTAAGAATTTAAATTACAAAATTTTAAATTAGCTGTTGCATCCCGCAATGGCTAATTTTGCTTTATAATAAGGGCATGAATAAGAAATCGATTTTAGCGCTAATGGTAGCTATTTTGCTACCTTTTTCAGGGTATCTTTTAGTAAGTCATTATAGTAAAGGCGCCATTGACATGCCTCACAGGTATTTTTATGATAGTGTAAACGTGGTTCAAAAGGACGGAAAAGTAACTTATGATACTGTTTGGCATCAAGTTAGTAATATCCATCTAACTAATCAGCTAGGTCAGCAGGTTTCGTTAGATGATCTGCAAGGGAAAATAATTGTTCTTGATTTCTTTTTCACACATTGTCCTTCCATTTGTCCAAGGCTTGCCGTAGCAATGAAAAAGCTACAAAACTCTTTTCCCAACCAGGATTCCATTGTTCAGTTCATATCCATTTCGATTGATCCTGAACATGATTCTGTAGCTCAATTAAGGAAATGGGCAGATAAGTTTGATGTAAATCCGGATAGCTGGTGGCTGCTCACCGGGGATCGCGATAGCATCTATAATTTTGCGCTTCATGAAATAAAAGCCAGTGTCGCCGATCAGGGAATAGATACGGCTTTTATTCATTCTGAAAAGTTTTTTCTGCTTGATAAAGACAGAATAATAAGAGGATGGTTTGATGGCCTGGATTCTGTTGCCCAGGCAAAATTAGTTAGAGACATACCGCTATTAATGTTGGAGAAAGATAAAAAACGAAGCTTTTCAGATTTTTTTAAAAATCTTTTAAAAGGAAGTACTGCCAACCCTTAATATTATTGATGAATATTCAAAGTAAATTTCCTATACCGATTTTTAAAAGAAATGATAAAGTCGCCGCGCGATTAATCTGGATCATTTCCATTGCTGCCTTCCTGGCAATTGCTGCACTTTCCGGAGTGAAATTAAATGCAAAACTTGGGTTTAATCCACATGTGTTTGCAACCTTTAATGCGATTGTTAACTCATGCGTTGTATTGTTATTGATTGCAGCGCTTATTGCCGTAAAATCTAAAAGATTCATTCTCCATAAAAAAATAATGGTTGCGGCAATTATTCTTTCTGTTCTTTTTCTGATTTCGTATGTGTGCCATCATTTGCTGAGCGGTGAAACTAAATTTGGCGATATGAATCATGACGGAATTCTCAGTCCTGATGAAAAAGTGCTTGCGGGCTCACTCCGATATGTTTATTATTTTATTTTGATAACACACATTCCGCTTGCGGCAGTCGTTCTGCCTTTTGTATTGTTTACCGCGTATCGCGCGCTGTCCGGCGACTATGAAAAACATAAAAAGTTGGTAAGAGTTACGTGGCCGCTTTGGTTTTATGTAGCTATCACGGGTGTGGCAGTTTATTTGCTAATAAGTCCATATTATTAATGTGCTAATTAGCAGATTAGCTAATCAGCCAATTGTCGAATCATATTTCCAATTCCTTCGCCGGATCCCAAAATAATTTTTCGAAATCAACTACGGTATCATTTTCAACTTTGATGTTTTCATTTAATAATAATTCTTCCATCTGGGTAGGTGTGGCAAAATGCGCTTTGCCGGTGAGCATTCCGTTTCTGTTTAAAACCCGCTGTGCAGGCACTTTGGGCGAAGCGTTGTGTGCTCCGTTCATTGCCCAGCCTACCATGCGTGCAGACATTCTCGTTCCCAGGTAATTGGCAATCGCTCCAAAAGAAGTGACACGGCCTTTCGGTATTTGCCTGACCACGTCATACACGTTTTCAAAAAAAGAATATTCTTTATTAACCGAACGGGCAGTTTCTTTTTTGACGGGTTTTCCTGTCTTTCTCATTTTAGAATCTTTGTAGTTTATAGACGAACCTGTTTAGGAAATGAATTTCAATTTAGTAAAAAAGTAATCATGAAGTAATATTCAGGAAAATATAATGCTTAGGAAAAGCAATGAAAGGCGCGTGCTGTTTTTAGAGCAAAATAAAAAAATGCCTGATTTGTTTGTTTACTACAATAATAAGATGTTATAAACAGAAATTAAAAAGCGCGTTTGCCGCTAAATGGAAATTGGCAAAAATTGTTGCTTTGCTCTGTCTCTGAAAATTAGCGGATACAACTTGATCGTAACTCCAGTAAACGAACTTTTAAAAAGTATTTTTATTTTGATTTCAAACCAATATTTAACGGTTAGCATGAATTTTGATGGCCTTCAGTTCGTCGGGAACTTTTTTTTATATTTGAAAAAATAGTTTCTCTACGTAACAAAAAGAAAAACTTCATGTCCCTCCACATTTACAGAAAACGAATTAAAATCGTTCACCATCACATCAAAACTAATACTCAAGGAAATATAGAAAGGCTTGCAAAAAAGCTAAACCTCTCAAGAGCGGGCGCTTACAAATTCCTGGATGAATTAAAAGAAGAAGGCTTCCCGATTGCTTATTCAAAAAAAGACAACCAGTTTTATTATTCAAAAAGCGGATCAATGATAGGCTATGTTTTTATGGAAGATCCGATTGATCTTGGAAAAGAAAAAACGCGCGGGGGGGGGTAAACAAAATTTTTTAAAAATATTTTTCAATGTCCACTTATAGTAGACATTGGCGAAATACCTTTGTGAAATAATTATTTCAGTAATTTTTTTTTGGCTGAAAGTTACAGTACAAACCTTTTAAATGTGGCAGCTTCTTATGTAAGGGAATTAAAGATTCCAGTAATTGCTACGTTCTAAAAGAACTATTAACAGAAAGCCCTTTTCGTCCCAACCTGTTTTCCTTAAGCCATGTGTTGGAAAGATTTCACATTCTGCAGCCTATAGTTACGAACGATCAAGTGATTCTGATAAGCTGTTTTTTACGGTCAATTACACAACGAAATGCAATACAAAGTTGAAAAGAAAAAGAGTAAACAATAACATCAAAAAATCGTTTAATAAAAATATTGTTTGGCCAAAACAAATGCGGGATGTTAAACCTGAGTTAACCCAAAGAAAAATAAAAAAGGTTTTTGACCATGAAGAAAATATGGTATGGTGAAGCAAACACAGGCCACGAGCATGACTCTAAAACTGGAGACACCGAGTTCACGGTAGCGGGAAATTTGCGTGACGCTGAAATAATAATCAATCTATGGCGAAAGACAGGGTTGAGATAAATTTTTTTAACATGAAAAAATTAAAAAGTTTAAAAAATCCTCTTTTTAATACTTTAGAAGGAAATGAAATGAAAAGTATTAAAGGTGGAAAAACATGGACATTAGCTGAAGTTGTTATTACAAGGCCCCCAGGCGGAGGGGATCCAGACAGCAAAGATGGAGCTCCAGCGCAATGGGACAACTAAGTTTCAAGCAATTTCCAATCTAATTTAGCCGGGATAAACTCCGGCTAAATTTTAAAAGAAAGCTATGATTTTGATTTTGAGTACGGACGGCGATCTAAGCACTGATGAGGTAATTATTTATTTAATGAAGAAAGGTATTAAATTTTTTCGTCTAAATGACAATGATATTTTCAAATATGAAATTTCATTTACTCTATCTAAAAATAAAAAAGATATTCCAGATTTTTATATTGATACCGGCGATACAATATTAACATCTGATGAAATTTCAACAGTTTGGTTTCGGAAATTTGGATTTTTCGAAAATGCACCTATTTACCAAGAATTTAAAAAAGTATTTGGAAGTCCTTTTTTACAGCAAATTATGTCGGAATATATTGGAACGCTAAATTTGATTTGTAAATGCTTGGAGGAAAAAAAATGGTTGGCGAATTATAAAAGTACGCGGCCAAACAAACTTTTCATTTTGAATTCGGCAAAAGCATTAGGAATCAAAGTGCCAGAATCAGTTGTGGCAAATTCAAAATATGCGATAAAAAAATTGTTCAAAGAAAAAATTATCGCGAAAAGTTTAACTGATTCTACTTTTATAAAGACGGATCAAAAAGAAATTTTAGGAATGTATACGATAGGACTTTCTACATTAATGAAAAAGATGCCAGATTTCTTTTTGCATACATTGATTCAGGACGAGATTAATAAGAATTATGAAATAAGAACTTTTTTTATTGACAATAATTTTTTTTCAATGGCCATTTTTTCACAGAGGGATCCACTAACTCAAACTGATTTTAGAAAATATAATTTTGAAAGACCGAACCGATATGTGCCCTATAAATTAGATAAAGATATTGAAATTAAGCTGAACATCCTTTTAAATAATTATAATATAAATACAGCTTCCATAGATTTAATCTATTCAAGAGATTCGGAAATCCTTCTTTTAGAAATAAATCCTTGTGGTCAGTTCGGAATGATTTCCAAAAGCTGTAATTACCCCTTAGAAGAAATTGTTGCTAACACCTTAATAAAGTTCGATTATGAAAACCAAAAGACTTTTTGAAACACTTAAAGTAAAACGCCGAATTGTGCCAGTGTCCTTAGCTGTTTATTTTTCAGAAGTATATCCAGGATTTAAAAAAAGAAATCAAAAACAAGTGAATTCTGTCAAGTATAAAAATGCAAAATTTTATAAGATGGATTACTACAAAAAAATTTCAAAAATGCCATGAAATGACCGAAAAGAAATATTTTTCACTCTTCTCCTGCTGTATAATAACAAAAGGATATGGAAGAAGTATAATCATAGATACCCAAAGGGGTATATTTTACTTTATACCCAACGAATTTGCTGACATTATTGAAGATCTGAAAAAAAACGAAATCGAAAGTGTTTTCAGCCATTTTGAAGAGAGGGAAGATATTGCTATACTAAAAGAGTACTTAGAATTTTTAGAAGCAAATGAACTTGGGTTTTACACTGACTACAAGAGTCTTGAAGATTTTCCTAATCTAGATTTAGAATTTAAAGTTCCAAACAATATTCAAAATGCAATTTTTGATATAAAATCAGATCTTCCCGAATCATTTTTTAACCGGATTAAAGAATTAGAAGATCTATTTTGTGAAGCCATCCAAATAAGAATGTTTGAAAATCTAAATCAAGATGATTTTAATATGATGTGCAAACAACTCAATAAGTATTCTTTTCGATATGTAGAAATTTTGCTAAACGGATCTAATGAATTTTCTCTTAACTATTTAAAAAAAATGCTTTGTAAAAATCCTAATATTAATAGGTTCATTATTTATTCGTCAAAAACAAACAATTTTATTCAAATAAATAAGGCTCAATCCATTGAAATAAAAACTCAAAACCTAATTGGGAACCATCAGTGTGGTCAAATGGGTGCTTCGTATTTCAATACAAACCTTAACCATGTATTGGAATCCTTTAGCTATAATACTTGCTTAAATAAAAAAATATCATTTACTGAGAAAGGAGAGATAAAAAATTGTCCTAATAGCGGAAAAACATTCGGAAGCGAATCTACTCCGATAAATCAAGTCATTGATAAAAGCGAATTTAAGAAAATGTGGAATATAAAGAAAGATGATATTGAGATATGTAAGGATTGTGAATTTAGACATATTTGTACTGATTGTAGGTATGTTACGATCGATCAAACTAATATTTTTTCGAAACCAAAAAATTGCAAATATGACCCTTACAAAAATATTTGGGTTTAGTATTTCAACAATTTTCTATGTAACAATAGTTATTTTACTATTTGCTTGTTCTGGAGAAAAAAAAATCAATTCATACCCAAATATTGAGACCTTGAGAGATTCAGCGTTTATGAATTATCGCCAACAGAAATACGACTCAGCTTACTTTAAGTATGAATTATTATTGAATAGAAAATACCCAACACTTCTTGATATGTTTTACGCAGCACATGTTGCCGCGCTTAGTGGGCATTATAAAAAATGCTTGATAATTTCTGAAAGGATGCTTGATAAAAACAAAGGCAACGGTGCAGAAGAATTACTTTTAC
>JAHEZA010000176.1 GCA_023251335.1 Chitinophagaceae bacterium
ATCAGATCCCAAAACCCTTTTCGTGCACCCGCATTAAAGGCATCATAAAAGGTAGAAATATATCCTTTGCCTATCCAATCGCGTTGCCGGTTGGCAATATTTCTTTTGTAAAGCCAACCGTTTTTATCAAACTCATTATAAGTTGGGATCCCCTCGTAAAATTTGGGCCATACGGAAATCATGATCTGTGTTTTGTACTTTTTGTGCAGCACATCAATCATGCTGTCCGGAGAAGGAAAACGAGTTTTGTCAAACTCCTGGCTGCCCCAATCCGCCTCCCGCCAATAACTCCAGTCCAAAACAATATTGTCAATAGGAATTTTTCTTTCACGGAACTCTTTTACAGTAGAAAGAATTTCGTTTTCTGTTTTATATCGCTCGCGGCTTTGCCAAAAACCAAACGCCCATTTTGGCATAATAGGCGCTTTACCCGTGAGATTGCGGTAGCCCGAAATCACACTATCGATATTTTGGCCATAAATAAAATAATAATCTTTTTGCCGGCCGGCTTCTGAAGAAAATCCGAAAATATTACTTTGTTCGGGTGAAAGTGGTTCCTGCCATTTTAAAGATATATAGGATTCGTCACCCTCAGGTGTCCATTCAATCCTGATGGGCGTTTTTTCGCCACTTTTCAAATCTACCGGAACAATTGATGTTGCCGGATTCCATGCTTTACGCCAGCGGTCTAAAATTAGTTTACCTGCCAACCAAACTTTCAGCGTGCCTCCAAAAGTAAAATGAAGCTGGTGCAGGCCATTTAAATCACTTTTAACATCGCCTTCCCAGGTAACTATACCCGTTGCAGGATTAAATTCTTTTGGAAGCTGAATTTTTGAGTCTCCGAGAAACTCCATATTAATATCCGATTCTGCTCTTTGTGTAATTATTTCCTGTGGTTTATTTTTATCGTTGGCATACGAAGCCGTGAGCCATCCCTCTTCACCCTTCGGGGAAAAAAGTTGCAACGAATTTAGCGGATGAAGCGGCCTGATATCTCCGGCAATCGTCAGCGAATAATTATCCCATAATATCCCATAATTATTTTTTGAAATCAGGAACGGGATAGCCACCTCGGTATTATTTTGAAAAAAAGTAACCTGTTGGCCGCGATAATTCATAACACCTTCCTGGTGTTGCCCCAACCCGTACCATGCATCGTCCGGCGTTGTTTGAAATTGCTGCGTAATCCTGTATAAACGGGATCCATCAAAAACGGCTGGTTGAAAAGTATTTTCTCCGACAGCAGGTTCTTCACCTAGTACTTTTGTTTCTTTCTGATCCAGGAAAGCAACCTGCCCTGTTTTACGGTTTATGATGGCGGATAAGTTTTTTGTTTTAAGCGTCAGGCTTTCTTTAGCCGGAATAATATCCCAGGAAACCTGAGGTCTTTTAGCCTTGACAATAATCAGGCTTTTAGTGGGTGTAATTTCTTTTCCAGGAGCTTCGATCACCCTAATAATGTCATCCGAAACTACTTCAAGTTTGACGGCATGAGAACTGCCGGTAAAAACAGAATCAGTAAAAACAACTATGCCATCATCCGTCTTGGTGTAAGAACGTGATTGCGCCGACAAGCCCCTAAAAGAAAAAATACATAAGATATTCAGGAGTAATAATCTTTTGTTCATATAAAATCATTTAGCCAATCAAAGTTGTAAAAACTATTGATGTGTATATTAAGAGATGGAAAACCGATGTCGCAAGTTAATATACTAAGTGTAATAAAATATTGATTTCCTGCTAGTCAATTATGACATAATTTTTTTTAAGAAGTGGTATCTTTTTTAGAAACCGTTTGTTAATACCCCAAGCACTGTCCGAGGAGAAAGACTAAACTTCTGTGCAGGAGTTCGGCTTTTATAAATAACTATTGCTTGATTGACTTAATAGATACCCGAAGTTTTGCCTTGTAAAGTAAACCCGATGGTTGTACCGACATTTAATTTGCTCCGGGCATGTATGTTTTGATTGTGCGCTTCAATAATATGTTTGCAAATAGCAAGGCCCAATCCCGTGCCACCAATATCCCGGCTTCGGTTTCTATCTATGCGATAAAATCTTTCAAATATCCGGTTTAGATGTTCTTCGGCAATACCGATGCCATCATCACTTATTTCTATTAAAATATTTTTTCCATCTGTTTTATAAATACTGGCAATAATGTGGCCGCCTTTTTTCCCATATTTAATAGCATTATCAATAAGATTGAGAATTACTTCCCTGATTTTTTCTTTATCAGCAAAAACCTGTATAGGATTTTCACAGCCGTTTTTTATTGAACAATGAATATTTTTTACTGCCGATTTTATTGAAAGCGTTTCAAAAACTTCTTTTATCAAATCCTGAATTACGAAATTTTGTTTGTTTACTGGTTGAACACCACTTTCCAATTTTGAAATTTCATCCAAATCATTTACAAGATTTACCATGCGCTCAATATTATGCGAAGCGTTTTCCAGGAACTTCTTATTGACCGCCGGATTTTCAATTGCACCGTCAAGCAAAGTATCTACATAACCCTGAATGGCAAAAATGGGCGTCTTTAATTCATGGGCGAGATTTTGTAAAAATTCTTTTCGATATGCTTCATTGTTTTTTAATACTTCAATTTCTGCTTTGTTTTGCTGCGCCCAGTTTTCAACATCCTGTCGTACTTCATCAATGCTTCTTTCAGGCAGAAGATACTTGTAATACATCTCTTCTTTTTTGCTGGCCTTTTGCTGGTTGATGAATTTATAAATCAGCTTTATTTTTCTATAAATGAACCTCTCTAAAACAGCATGGATCAAAAAATAACTAAATAAAAAAATAATGAGAGCAGATAAAGATGTGGCAATCCAGCTTTTACTAATGAAAAAAAAGGCTGCGCCAACAGGAACGGATAAAATCACTGAAGTAATGGCTGATAACTGATTGGGAGATAGATTTTTTTTTGTAGTAAAGTTCATCTTATAGATTCTGGTGGTCAGGGAATACTGCAAGTTACTATTGCAATTGAAATTTATACCCTACACCTTTTACCGTTGTTATACAATCCAGCCCTAATTTTTGACGGATTTTTCTTATGTGAACATCAATAGTGCGGTCACCAACAATCACATCACTCCCCCAAACCTGGTTAAGGATTTCGTTTCTTAGAAAAACACGTCCGGGGCTGGAGGCAAGCATGTACAATAATTCAAATTCTTTTTTCGCTAATACAACAGGTCCGCCATTTATTGATACCATATATTTTTCCGGATCAATAGTTACATTTCCGATTTGTATCACTTTCCCGTCTTCTTTGTAAACCCGCCTGAAAATTGCATTTACGCGACTTATCAGCACTTTGGGGCTTATTGGTTTTGTAATGTAATCATCAGCGCCAATTTCAAGGCTTGTTATCTGGGTGGTATCATCGTTGAGCGCGGTTAAAAAAATAATTAGTGTATTTTCAAACGCCGTCTGAGCACGAAGAATACGGCAAACATCCACTCCCGATTTGTAAGGCATCATTATATCAAGAATAATTAAATCGGGATGCACTTCCTTAGCTTTTTCAATCGCTTCAATTCCATTTTTTGCGGTGAACACCTGGTAACCTTCATTAATTAAATTATAGGAAATAATTTCTAAGATATCCGGTTCATCATCTGCAATTAATATTTTTCTCTGCTTTGATTCCATAGGACAAATTTAGCGAAAGCTATTTTAGGATGGTTTTTATTATACTGCTACAGCATGAGAAAACCTGTTCTTCGATTGCCTATAAACATTATTATCTTATTCAAATTTTGTCCATCCTTTCCACCACGTATCACCCAGGCCTACAGCGCCGCGATATGCGACAATAGTAAATCCTGTTTTAAGATTTATGTTTGAAAAATCTGCACCTGTTAAGGCTGGAGAACCTGCCATTGGTGTAAAATCGGGGCTGGCATAATTGAAAGGTGCTGTTATCATAGCTTCGTCATTTGTAGCAAGTACCGTATTGTTATTCTCTGCGAGATTGAACCAGCTTGCCACGTCAAAACCAGTAGGGGTGGATGTGCTTGCGGCATATTTTACGGGAACTGCGCATCCTGCAATTATATTATTTTGCACAAAAAGCGATGCAGGAATATTATAGTCAGTAGGATACCCTTTACTTGCATCAATTAGTATTCCAACGGGCCATCCCATGATAACTGAATTAAAAACTGATTCGGAAGAGTTTCTGCGAATTTGGGCTGCTGCATTGAAAAGGCTACTGCCTACATTATTTAACTCTGCCCTTGGCCCGGCAATGGTCATATTACTGAAAACTGCTTTTGTTTGTGGGGTGAGCTGGCTGCCATTTGCATCATTATCACTTTCAAAAGCTTCTACTTTAGAAATATCAGCTATTGAAGAATCTCTCAACGAAATACCGAACTGAACAGTTCCCGCGAATCCGTTATCAGTGTCAAAATCGTCATCCAATGTTTTATAAGAAATTAGGTGTTTACAATTTACAGTACCGCCAAACCATTCAAAAGAGTCATCATTAGCATAAGATACCTGTACATAATCAATAACGGTTCCCGAACCCACTCCGGCAAGGGTTAAACCATTAATCTCATTATCGGGTAAAAAAGCATAGCCGGCATATTCTATTCTTACATAGCGAAGTATTCCACTGTTATCAGCGGGGTTTTGCCCCTGGTTTGAAGGTGTTCCAAATAAGCCAAGGTTATCGCTGTTGTTAATGCCACCTTCAACTGCGCCTACTCCTTGTATTCCATTAAAACTGGCATTGGTGGGTGCGTTGCCTAGTATCACCAGGCCACTCCAGTCACCTCTTTGCGGTGTAGAAGATTCAGAAGTAAAGACAATAGGCTTGTCTGCTGTTCCATCCGCGATAATTTTGCAACTGCGGGTAATGATAAGACCGCCTTGTTTATTTAATTCACCCACAATGGTGGTACCTGGTTCAATGGTAAGAATAGCGCCATTAGTTACATATACCAGTCCTCGTAATTTGTAGGTATATCCTGCTTTTAAAGTTAGGTTAGAAGAAATCCTTCCTTCCAGGATTGTGTTTACAGCGACAGAATCTCCCCCGCCTCCATTGTTACCTCCATCATTTCCATCACCATCTACTTCAATTTTGCGGCATCCTGTGGTAATCAAACCTACAAATGCTGCGAGATAAATTAACTTTTTCATGCTTTGCTTTTTTAATTTTTTATTTTATGTTATAAGAAAATGACAGGCTGATTGTAGAACCGTATTTACGTTTTATTGCCAGCGCATCAGTATTTTTTTCGTATTTCCTGTTATTGTTTATATCGAGGTAATAAATGTTATCAGTATTAAGTATATCGGTTACATTTAATTTAAGCTCTCCTTTATTTCGAATCACCCTTTTTGCAATTTGAAAATCTAGCACAGGCCTGTGCTGTTCTGTAACTGCCGGGAAAGCATCATTACCTACACCACTTCCCACATAAAATATCCTGTCGCCTATTTCATTAAACAAAAGAGTGGTATTAATGCCTAGTTTCTCTACATCATATTGCAATGCAGCGTTAATTACATAAGGGCTTTGCCCCTGCATTGGGCGATCCAGTTGCTCCTGCTCGCTTTTTACCCTGTTATATATGTAAGATATATTAGTTTGGAAGGTGAAATTTTTCAGTGCCTCAGCGAAATCCAGTTTTTTTCTAAATTCCAGCTCGGCGCCAAAACTGTAGGCATGGTCTGCATTTATGTAATTGAAAGTGCTTGAGCTTCCTCCACCTGTCTGGTTAAAAAATAATTCGATGGGTGATTTGAAATATTTATTAAAGACACCTACGGTAAACAATTCACCTGCCCGTGGGTACAGTTCATAACGAATATCTGCATTGGTAACCTTTGTTCTTTCCAACGACTTGTTTCCCGTAACAGTTGCACCAAGGTCAAAATCGTAGAATGCAAAATCACTAAGCTCTCTGAATTCGGGCCTGATAACTGTTTGAGAGCCTGATACTCTTAAATTGGTTCTCTTATTTAGTTTATAA
>JAHEZA010000005.1 GCA_023251335.1 Chitinophagaceae bacterium
TCTCAACGTCGTGTAATAATTCAGAGCAAAATCAAACCGGCAACGATGACGATTTGATTTCATCTCAAAAAGGAAGTTTTGGATATGATCTGAATTTTTTAAAGCAGCACGATGACAGCGTCGTTGTATTAAATAATGATTCAGACAGAGCGCAGGTAATTGTATCTCCAAAATACCAGGCCAAAGTTTTTACATCAACAGCAGATGGCAATTCAGGGCAAAGTTTCGGATGGGTAAATTACAAAGCATTTTCAGGTGCTCCCGATGTGCACATGAACGCTTATGGTGGTGAAAACCGTTTCTGGCTTGGCCCCGAAGGTGGAAAATTTTCATTGTTCTTCAAACCGGATTCTGAAATGGTTTTTGCAAATTGGAAAACACCTGCTCCGTTTGATATTGAGCCGTGGAAAGTAGTAAGTAAAAATGACCAGTCGGTGACGATGCAAAAAAACATGCAATTACTTAATTACAAAGGCACCCAACTTGACGTATCTGTCGAACGTTTGGTAAAAATACTTTCTGATGCCGAGGTTGCAAAAATCTTAGGATATGCGGTGGATACTTCTGTAAAAGCAGTTGCGTATCAAACAGACAACAAAATCACTAATGTAGGAAAGACAGCCTGGACAGAAGATACAGGGATGCCATGTATCTGGATGCTGGATATGTTCAATCCATCTCCCGCAACCGTTATTGTTGTTCCCTATAAAAATATATCAGGAATGCCTTTTAATAAAATTGTAACGTCTGACTATTTTGGGCAGATTTCACCGGATAGGTTAAAGCATACAGATGATATGCTTTTTTTAAAAGCTGATGGAAAAAGCCGTGGGAAATTAGGTGTGGTGCCGGGCTATGCAAAACCAATGGCCGTGAGCTACGATCCGCAACACAAAGCGCTTACCATAATCATGTTTGACCTGGATTCATCCGCAAAATATTTAAACCAGGAATGGAATACTACCAAGCCAACGTTTGCCGGCGATGCGGTGAATGCATATAATGACGGCCCTTTGGCTGATGGAACACAAATGGGACCATTTTATGAAATGGAAAGTGTATCGCCTGCAGCATTTTTAAAACCAGGCGAATCGCTGTCACACAAACATGCTGTATTTCATTTTACCGGAAATGAAGAAGGATTGAGCAGGATAACGCAAAAATTGCTGGGAATTTCGCTGGCAGATGTTCAAAACGAATTTTTGAATAATTAAAAAATGTCAGAATAAAAATTCGGCTTATTTATTTGTTTACTGCTTGCTGAAATTTTAGAAAGCTTTAAACCTTCAAAAAGTTTTTTGAATTGATTCCAGGCCGTTCAGGCTTCAACTTTTCCAAATTTCCTCACTAGCCCTTTCACCGTTTTTTTGAAATTTTCCAGTTCTTTAAATTGGTCTTGTATAAAATGGTTGTCCTCGATTTTGCCAATCACTGCTTCCATTTCTTCGTTGGATTCATACACCATTTTTCTAAAAGGATTCGTATAATCTTTTGCTCTTGATTCATAAATTCCTTTGCTCATCCAGGTCTTGGTTGCTACGGCGCGTTTTAATAATTGAACGAAATACTCCGGCGTAAACTGCCTGGAAGTAATGTTTTCGATTTCGCATAAAGAAGTATAAGCGTGTATGAGCTTGTTTCTATCATAATCATTTCCTGCCTGGCTATAAAATTCATGGACTTCACTCCAGGTATTAATTTTATGATCTTTTATTTTTGTTTTCAACTTGCTGACATCTGACGAAGGAATTAACTGGCCACCAATATTCTTCCATTCGTTCCTCGATATTTTTACCGGAATACTTTTTTTGAATTCTTCAAAAGAAGTGAAGCTATTACTTTTCCAATGCTTTAATAATTGCGTCGTTCCGTAATAAGAAATTAATTCTTTAAACAATTCCAATGCCTGCGCCACTTTCGTTACCTCACTTTTTCTGACACTGTTTTCTATTCCAACTATCTCTGCGTTGCCGTATTCATCGATTTTTAATGCTGATAATATTTCAATGGCAGTGAACATCTCATTAACGGTATCAGGCGCCAGGTAATCGAATTCTATTCTTTGAATTTTTTCGGTACGCTGATCCCTGTCTTCAAATTTCCATGCGTTTCGTTCCAACGCATACATATTGTACAGGAACCAATAGCCGGGCATTAAAATCAATTTATCATTGGCTGCATCATTGCTGATAAGGCAAAATGGAATGGGTATATTCAATTCAACAGGATAATCTCCTTTTGCTAAAATAATGAATGACGCAAATTTTGAATTATGCTTCAGGCTTACACATAGCCCTGGCCAAAAGCCTCGCCCCGCAACAATTTCGCCGTCAGCGCCGCGGCTGTTATGATTACTTCCGATGGTGGCACCTGCTGCAATATTACTTTGACCCATCACCAGTGATGCGCACAAAAACGAGTTATTATGATGTTGTTCATGATTGGGAAATATGAGCGTATTCAATACTTCGCAGCAAGAGATCGTAGAATTATTTCCAAGATAAGAGTTGATTAACCTTGCTCCATACTTTAATTGTGAATGAGCCGCCATTACAAAACGAACCGCCTTCACCCCATAAAATATTCTACATCCAAAACCGATGATACCATTTACCATTTCACATCCTTCTCCAATCTGTGAAGTCCTGTCGGCATCACTGTTGATAGTTAGGTTTTTTAATTTATTGGCCCCTTTTAAATAAGCGTCTGTTCCTATTTGTACGTCTTTAATAATGTCGCAGTCTTTTATAACACAGCGATCGCCAATAGTTCCATAATAGCCTCTTTTCTGGTCATATTCTTTGTGGGTGAGTTCCAAAAACCGTTTTTGCAGTTCGGTATCTTCGGGGTTGTTGCTCCATAAATAAGCATCACCCGGAAGCATCCTGTTGAAGGGTGCTATTCGTCTCCCGCCATTTTCATTCCTTACTTCTATCCATACCCGGGTCGCTTCTTTTTCACCTTCTTTTGAAATTCCATTTCCGAATTTTGCATAATCTGTCGTGGCCAGTTCATTCACATTCGAGATCATTACCTCATTGCCGATGATATAATGGCTGAGATAAGTAGCATTATCAATACAAACATTATGGCCAAAATCGCAACTGATAATATGGCTGTTGTAGATGCCAACAGGCATGCGTAAGTTATGAAATTCAAGATAGTAAGGCTCTAATTTTCCAATGCGCACCAGGCCATGAAACTTGGAATTTTTTACCAATGCCGGATCAAATTCCTTTGATACAAAAATTTTTGCCCAATCATCGGATGTATTTCCGTTACGAATCAGGATCTCTATTTCGGAACCTGAAAGACGACGGTAATCAATGCCGTTGTTATTTTGCTGATTTCTTAAATAATATTCATCTTTTCCTTCGGGGATATATTTAGGGTCAATAAAATTATAGCCTAAATTGTCAATGGGGTGTTTTGTAATAACGTTCATAAAGGGGTATTAAAAAATAAATTGCAATTTAAAATAATAAATCGGGACAATATTGAAGGTTTAAATCCATTCGTTTTTCAATCGCGTTAAATGGATACTAAGGAGCCATTACTTTATTTAAAGCGGCGGGCAATTGTATTAAGTCATAATCATTTTCATAAATTAAATATTTATTCTCCCAGATGGTAGCATATTTTTTCTTAAAATCCCGAAGTCCCTGGAAATGCCTGAAGCGCTTTAGCTTTTCACTTGCAAATTTTATGATTTGTTCCGAAGGGTTGCTGGGTGTAGTAATTCCGGCCATTGGTACCAGTCCAAGATTGATAAACCGGCATTTTTTTTCTTTTGCGTACTCAATCAATTTTATGATTAACACATCCATGCAACCGCCCGGTGCGTCTCTTTTTTTCCTGATCAGGTCATAAGTACATTCTTCCGGCGAGTAATCCGGAACAATATTTAAGAAAGAAACGATTTCACCATCGGCGTTGGTAATTGTAATCACATCCTGGTTAATTATTTCTTCAGCATTGAACATTCCCTGGCTGAATACTTGTTCATCTTTTTCATAAGCCTGAAGCCATTCGTCAGAAACATTTTTTAATGCACTTATAATGTTGATATCCAATGGAGCCGGATAGATTTGTACTTCAAACCCTTTTTTTCTAATACTATTTAGGGCGTTACGCAAAGATTGTTTGTCTTTCCCCTGGAGTGTAAAGTTTTCGGAATCCAATATCGCTTCCTGGCCTATTATTATTTTTTGTTTTCGGAGTTGATTAAACCACAAAATGCTGTTTTCATCCACCCGGTAAAAAGCTACCTTCAATCCCATTTTTTTGCATTGTCGATAGAACTCAGCAATCACTTCCAGTTTATTTTCTTCTGCGCAAACAGGTTCCTCCAGCACGATGGCAAAGCCTCCGCCGATTCTATACGCCACGAAGGCTTCATGTATTTCTGAAAAGAAAAAAAGTTTATCAGCAGATATTTTAAAGAAATCGAGCGAAGAATTCCCAAACTCTTCCAACAAAACCGCCGCCTTTTTTCTTCCGGATTCAGTCTCTTCATTTATTTTAATAAATGGCTTAATGATCGTAAACAAAAGGAACCCCCAGCTTAAAAAGCCAAGCGAGTGAATAAGCCAGATAAACTGATGACCAAATGGTGTGCGCGGCTGCAACGTTTCATTACCTCCCAAAAAAAATATTTTTATCGTATTAGCAAGTGATTGCTCCCACGTAAAATCAACGCCGAAATGTCTTTTATCAATAAAATAGAAGCTTAAATATCCAAAAATTAAAACGGATAAAAAAACGATCAATACAGAAATAATTCCAACTCTTATCCATCGAACGCTGCTACGAATACGGTATTGGCTTTGGCTCATCAAAAGCAATACAATTATAAATGCGGCAAATGAAGCCTCTTCATAATCAAGTGCTTTTGTGATATTGCCGACCAATGAAAATATAGAAAGTAATAAGGCAATACGCCAGGCATTTTTTAATCCTTTGAACATGTAGGCTGATGTAATTAATAATGCGAGCCCTGTAAATAAAATCAAAATATTAGAAGCATTAATGGCTTCCAGGGGCAAAAAAGTTCTTATCAGTTTCAGGCGCGGATGCAAGGGCGGGGTTACTACTGAAATGATATTTAAGATGCCTTGTGCAAAAATGAGAAGTGCGGGAACAATTCTGATAAATAGATTTTTTCCCCGCCATGCAAAGGCAAGTATGCCCAACAACATCGGTAGCCAGAATTCAAACACGCGATATAAAATAGTAACAGACAATGCCTGCACCGTAGAATAGCCATAGAACTCCAGGATATAAACGATGGATATTTCTACGGCGCCCAGCCCACGCAGGAAAGGCGAGGTAATCATTAATAATACGGAAGCAATATAGGCAATAGCAGCTATGGGAAACGAAGGCGTAACGCCGAGAGCCAGCATGGCAATATAAAGATGAAACATTCCGGTAAACTCGACGCCGGTTGAAAATAAAACGGCACCTGAAAATTTCTTACTGCTCACATTTGCAGCGAAAAGTTCATCGATAAAGCTGGCAACGCCGGGAAACTTTTTGACAATATATGAGTATAATTTTCCTTTGTCCCGAAGAGATTTAGCGGTCCATAGCAGCGCTATTAATACTATCACTACAATGATAAGCCCAATCCACGCATCATGAATATGTTTATTTGAAAAAAAAAGAGATAATACTACAACGGGGAAGCCTACCAGAAAAACAGTGGACAATCCTGCAAATGCATACAAGCCACTTGCCTGGTGTATCCGGGTTTTATTGTAACCGCGGTTTCTTAATTGGGATGGAGTATAAGCTAAAGAACTTACGCCACCGGCAGGTAAAAAAATACTTAATAAATTTCTTTTTAGAAAAAGTTCGATCGCATCTATCCATTTCAGAAGAAGGCCAATGGAAGTAAAGCAACTGACATACATACCGCTCTGGAGAAGCACATAAATAATTGTAACAAGAAATCCGGTCAGGAGCCAAAAAATATCGGCGTTCTCAATACTGGGTATTATCTGCTTCAGTTCCTGCCGTTCGCTTTTGAAAAAAATAAATGCAAGCAGGATCATTAACACCGCAAGGATTTCTTTCCAATAAGTCTTGGGTGAAAACGATTGAAACCTTTTAAAGATTGCTGAAAATGCCAGGGTATTTTTTTGTAAAGTTAACTAAACCGGAAGAATAAGATTTGCGGGAAAGCGTGCCTTTCGACTATTAACTATTAAAAAATTAAAATCTGAAAAATAGGTTTGTTTACTGGCAGAAGGGAATAGATTAATAATTTGTTTTTAAATTTTGAATTAAATCATCTTATCTATCTGAATCACCGCGTCCCCTTTACTTTTTCATTTTACTTTCAACTTCTGCTAAGTTTATTTTTATGTAAGGTGCGGAAAATTCAGGCTGGCTTTCCAAACGTTTTTTATCATCAAAACCGAGTGAAACGGCTTTCAGCAAATCATTTTCAGTGGCCTTGGGATCATGATTTCGCGCGTTAAGAATGGCAGAAAAATACCAGGCTTCACTGTTGCCACTATCTGCTAATTTATAAAGTGTTACAAAATGGAGGGCTTTTTTATTCTCATTTCCATTTATAAGCTGGTTACTGATAGAATAGAACGCTAATGATAAATAAGCCTGCAAACGCTGGTACATAGCGCCTTCGGGAGTTTTTGATTTTGCTTTTGCTTTCACATCGGTGATGATCGTTTCCCAGTAATTGATGTTGTCATTTCCAAATTGTTGTTGGTAGTTTACTTTTATATTTTCTTCTTCAGTTAATATTTTTTGTTCAGCCAGCCATTGTTTTTGAAATGCCGGATTATCGGCTAGAAAATCTTTTTTCATTTTAAACCAATTCGTTTCATCAGCTAGCCCGGACAGGATGCTAATAGAAAAATTACATAGCTGGTCTGCTTTCAAAAGATGATTCACTGCTATATCGCGCTCAACTTCTTGTTTATTTTCATTAACAATATTATTGACAAAATTTTCATTTTTAGGAATCAGTTGTTGTCGCATAGCGTCTGCCTGGATTCCTTCAAAAGCAGCATTCATCGCACTTATAGGTGCCCACTCATGTATTCCGTCAAAAAAAAGAATCCGATGTTCCGTATTGGTCTTATTAAGGCTGTTGTTGATAGAGATAAGGTCTGTCATGTTCATATCGCCCCTGCCGGTAACGGCGGTGAAACTAAAATTGAAATTGCCTGCATTTAAAATGTCTGGCAGACCTGCCCCATTGGCTATGACGCCTTTTATTTCGTGATGCTGCAACGCCAGATAGGTGGCGACTTTAGCACCGCCCGAAAATCCACAAGTATAAATCCTGTTTTTGTTGACAGGTACACGCTTTTGTGAATCATTGCTAAACGTTTCCCATATATTTTCGGCGTCGTTCCAGTCGTTTCCGTTTTTTGAATTGTTGCTTCCAATTAAAATAAAATTAAAGCTGTCCGCCAGCGCTTTGTATTTTTCAAGCGGAAGAACGCCATCCCCATGCGGATCGAAAAAATAGATGACAGGTAGTAACTCTGTGTTGTTGTTGATTGGAATATACAACGCGTACGATTGTTGGACATTGGCGTTGCAAATCACAGGATTTATGATTTTCCCTGCTTGAAAATGGTCGGTAATAGGGCTATTTATCACGATGGTTGTATCAATGTCAGCATTCTTTCCCTGTGTATTTCTTCCACAAGAAATTAAGAAAAATAATAATAGAAAAACTATAAAAGCAAGAATAGATTTCATAACTCATGTTGTGCGTGGCAAAACTACTCTTATTTTAAAAGGAGGCCTCACTTAAACCAAGAGTTTAATTAACTTCGCGGCGAAGATTTTAAACCAAACATAACAACTTTCTTGAATTTTAATACCCTCAGAATTTAACTGTTTACAATAATTTGGGATATTCTTCGTTTTTTTACCTAAATAATACGTATTATTACGATACCTTTATTTGGTAATATTCTTGATGAACTAAAATGTATAACCTTGATTTTTGTTGATGGTATTTCAAATTTAAAATTCATTTATTTTCTATGAATAAAGAACACGGCGATGTGATTAATGTGATGATAGTTGATGATCACGTGCTATACAGGGCCGGTGTAAAAACCGCGCTTTCGTCAAAAAAAGATATTAAAATAATGGCTGAGGCGGATAATGGCGCTCATCTTTTGAACATGCTAAAAGCCATTCAGCCGGATGTGATTCTTCTTGATATACAGATGCCGGTAATGGATGGAATCACTGCTTTGCCTGAAGTAAAAAAATTATACCCAGGTATTAAAGTGATCATGCTCACATTACTTGATGATCAAAGTGTGATTACCAAATTAATGGAACTTGGCGCCAATAGCTATCTTGTAAAAACCTCAGACGCCGAAGTAATTTATGAAGCAATCAAAACCTGTCACCAGCAGGAATTTTTCTTTAATTCTTTAACCAATAAAGCGCTATTGAATAATCTTCGTCAAAAAAATGTGATTTCTCCTTTTAGCACCTCCTCTGAAGATGCAACATTAAATGAAAAAGAAATCACTATTTTAAAGTTGATGTGCGAAGAGAAAAGTACCCGGGAAATAGCGGAAGCGGTTGATCTCAGCCCCCGAACTATTGAGGCTATCCGTGACAAATTAAAAGTAAAAACCGGAACCAAAAGTACGGCAGGACTAATTATGTTCGCTGTAAGAAATAACCTTGTAAACCAGGAAAGTTAAAAGCCATTACTCAATTCATAACATTATTTTTGCTCATTCATGCCTGAAGATATGAATGAGCATTTTTTTATTTACAATGGCCAATATTTTCGGAAGGGCGAACCGGCTGTAAGCGCGGGTAATAACGGCTTACGTTATGGCGATGGTTTATTTGAAACCATGAGGATGCAGGATGGGCGAATATTGAATTCTGCTTTTCATTTTGAAAGATTATTTTCCGGAATGAACGTATTGCAATTTGAAATCCCGACATATTTTTCGCAGAGGTTTTTTGAAGATATAGTAAACCAACTTTTAATAAAGAATTCTATTCAGCAACATGCGCGAATCCGGTTGATGATTTTTCGGGGTGATAGCAACAATTTTGATTCTGAAAAAAATGCTACTAATTACATCATAGAGACGTCGCCGTTGGCGGACAAATTAGAATTGAATAAAGACGGATTGACCGTGGATATTTTCCCTGATGCCCGAAAGTGTTGCGATCTGTTCTCTGGTTTGAAATCCAACAATTATCTGCGCTCCGTTTTGGCTGGATTGTTTGCCAAAAAAAATCAATTAGATGAAGCGATCATTTTGAATTCGCTGGAAAGAGTATCCGAAACAGCCATCGCGAATATTTTTATAATTAATGGCAATAACATTTATACGCCACCATTATCTGAAGGCTGTGTGGCAGGCACGATGCGCCGGTGGATGCTGGAAAAATTTTCATTAAAAAATTATTTGGTTTCTGAAAGAGCGCTTCCAATCGATGAATTGTTGGAAGCGGATGAATTTTTTCTCACCAATGCAATTCATCAAATTCGCTGGGTGAAAAATTTCAGAAACAAGATTTATAGGAATGAAAAAGTGAATGAGATTTTTAAGTATGTTCAAGAAAATCTGTAATGGTAGCTTTTGATATATTCTGGATCGCTCCTTCTTACAATGATGGCCCAGACATAATATACAGACGCTTTAACAGCAGACGAACTTTTATTTAAAATCTCTGTTTAGATGTTTATGGAAACGCAAATATAATTTTGTCACATTATAAAACGATTCCCGTTTTTATTAAATAATTTTACTCATAAATAATTCTCATATATTTCGGGTCGAACACTAATAAATTTTTAAACCTTTGTCAACTTTTAAATTTAAATCTGTAATTAGAATAATTACCATCGTCTTTTTACTTTTTACTTCCGCAAAATTGTCCGCACAAAATGACTCATGTCATTTAAGAATAAGCCTCCTCACAGCCACGCCCGGCGAAGAGTTGTACTCCACGTTTGGCCATAGCGCATTGCGTTTAACGGACAGCGTTAGAAACCTGGATATCGTATTTAATTACGGCACGTTTAATTTTGAGGAGCCTAATTTCTACCTGAAATTTGTGAGAGGAAAACTTCCCTTCTACTTATCACCCGACAAGTTTGACGATTTTATGGTGGAATATCAGGAAGAAAACAGGGGCGTCACCGAACAGGTTCTGAATTTGAACTGCTACGAGAAGGAGCGCATTTATTCGTTGCTAAATGAAAACATGATGGGGCCAAACAGAAAGTATAAATATGATTTTACTTTTGATAATTGTACAACAAGGCTACGCGATCTTATTGAGAAAGCTTCCGATTCAACGGTTCACTTTGGCAACGTGATACAGAAGGCAATGACATTTCGGGATCTCATTTATGAATATCTAAACAAGAATGATAAACAATGGAGCAAACTGGGTATCGATATTTTGCTCGGCAGCAGAATGGATGTAGCAGCTACGCCCTACCAGGTCATGTTCCTGCCGGAATACCTGATGAAAACACTTGACAGCTCTACAATACATTCGCAGCCATTGGTAAGTGATAAGCGCGTTATTTTGAAAATGGATCATTCTAAAAATGAAAAAAATAATTTAGCGCATCCGTTTTTTTTATTTGTTTGCCTCTTTGTAATCATCGCATTTTTGAGTTTTTCTAAAAATTCATTTATTCAAAAATTGCTGGCTTCATTGGATGGAATATTATTTTTTATAACAGGGCTTCTGGGTATTTTATTAATTTTTATGTGGACAGGAACCGATCATGTCATGTGTCGCGATAACTATAACCTCCTATGGGCCTGGCCTACCAATGTTGTAAGTGCATTTTATATTCATTCCAAAAAAGGCTGGGCAAAAAAATATTTTATTATTTATGCTGTTTTTAATATTATTCTTATAGCGCTTTGGCGTGTGATTCCGCAGCATTTGAACCCCGTGTTGATTCCAGTGATTGCTATTTTAATTTTCAGGAGTTTAATTTATATAATAAGAAGAGATAAATAATGCCACACATTTTATTTCGGAATAAAAAAATATTTTACCGCACAGAAGGCGTTGGGAAACCAATTATGCTTTTGCATGGCTTTGGGGAAGATGAAACTATTTGGAACCGGCAGATCAACCTGCTTTCTGAAAAGTATTATTTAATTATTCCTGATATTCCAGGAAGTGGCCAATCCGAAATGCTCGATGGGAAATGCACAATGGAAGATTATGCGGAGGTGATAAAAGCAATTGCAGACAAAGAAAATGTTTCAAAGTTCAGCCTTATCGGGCATAGTATGGGTGGGTATATCACGCTCGCTTTTGCGGAAAAATATCCCGGACTTTTAAATTCTTTTGGCCTCTTTCATTCCTCCGCATTTGCTGATGATGAAAATAAAAAAGATACAAGAAGAAAAGGAATTGATTTTATGCAAAAAAATGGGTCAGAGGCTTTTCTGAAAACATCTGTTCCCAATTTATTTTCAGAACAAACCAAAAAAGAAAGACCGGAATTAATAAATCAATTATTGACAATCGGGAAAAATATTTCAGCCGGGGCGTTGGTACAGTATTATGAAGCAATGATATTGCGTCCTAACAGGATTTCCGTTTTGAAATCATTTTTAAAACCCATCCTTTTTATTATTGGAAAATATGATAATGCAGTGCCATTAGGCGCCTCCCTACAACAGTGCCATCTTCCTTCAAAAGCTATTATCCACGTTCTGAAATATTCAGGGCATATGGGCATGTGGGAGGAAGATAAGTTATCTTCTATTTACTTATTGGATTTTCTAAAAGATATTAATAAATAAGCACATTCTTGAAAACTAATATTGTTCATTTCGGCAACCGGGGAATTTAGATTTGTCGTTGATAAAAGGTAATTTGCAACTTTTAGAAAATGAAGAAAATACTTTTTTTAATACCGGTGTTGTTTTTGATAGTCAACTGCGAGGCCCATCATATTATTGGCGGGGAGATGACGTATCAATATTTAGGTAAAGGTGCTGCAGCCAACACGAGCAAATACCTGATCACGCTGAAAATATTCCGCGACCAAAACGCGCCTCCGGGTACGGCTTTGATGCCTGATGAAGTTTACATTGGGATATTCAACAATGATAACAATCAGCAATACCAAGGGCCAAATCCGTATTACATTGTGCAGAAAGGCAGTGAAAGCATGGTAACCGTAAATGCTTTGCCGCCATGTATCAATAATGCACCTAATCTCAATTACCATGTAGGTGTTTTTTCGTTTTCCGTTGATTTGCCGGATAACGGTAAAGGCTACACGGCCACATTTCAAACCTGCTGTAGAGTAGATAATATTAACAACGTTGAGAACTTTGGTGGCAGTGAAACCGGTTCTACGTTCAGTTGTGAGATTCCACCAGCTATCTATAAAGATAATGGACCTGAATTTTCTACCAGTATAGATGTAATCTGTGGTGGAAAACCCTTTAAGTTACAATTTAATGCTATCGATGCAGACAATGATTCGTTGGTATATTCTTTCACGAACGCGTATGATGGAGGGTCATTTAGAAATGCCAATAATGCCAACCCTTCCGCCCCTCCCTATAATTCGGTTTCATATTATAATGGCTTCACGTCGGATGCCCCGCTTGGCAATAAAGCCACCATTGATTCTCACACAGGCTATATCAGTGGTATCGCGCCGCAGGTAGGAAAATATGTTTTAAGTGTAAAAGTGCAATCATATAGACACGACACATTGATCAGCGAACACAGGAAAGATTTTATTATCAATGTTTCGGATTGCAATTTCGCAGGGGCAATGCTGAACCCAAAACCCGTTATTTGCGACAGCTTTAATGTAGCATTTAACAATGATAATACGTCCCCGTTAAATAAGACTTTCTTATGGACTTTCGGTGATCCCGCCTCTGGTACAGCAGATACTTCTTCTTTACCAAGTCCAATGCATGTGTATTCAGATACGGGTACGTTTGTTTATAAGCTGGTAGTCAATCCAGGACAGCAATGCCGCGATTCTACCACGCAGGTAGTAAAAGTGTACCCCGGATTTTATCCAGCCTTTAGTGTCGATGGGCAATGTATTAATTCTCCTATTCTTTTTAAGGATATGACAACATCTACTTACGGTGTCGTTAGTAAATGGCTATGGAATTTTGCAGACCCGGCGAGTACGACCGATAGTGCTATTATAAAAAATCCATCGTACAGCTATGCTGTTGAAGGTTCGTATCCCGTTCAGCTAACGGTTTTCAACAGCAAAGGTTGTCAAAAATCAATAATTGACACGGTTCTTATAAAAACACAACCGGATTTTGCTCTAAATAATGACACGTTAATTTGCAATATTGATACGTTGCAACTTACGGGTTTTGGAACCGGGACTATTTCATGGACACCCGATTTTAACATTAACAATCAACACAGTTTTACACCATTGGTTAGTCCGGGAGTTACCACCACTTATTACGCTACCTTAGTAGAAAGCCGTGGTTGTGAGGCAACCGATTCTGTAAAGGTTAATGTGGTTGATAGAGTAACGCTGGACGCGGGAAGAGATACCACGATTTGTTTAACAGACAGCCTTGTGATGAAACCTAGTGGTGACGGCCTTCACTACTTGTGGACACCCCAGGCAACTTTTATTAACGATACGGCGAAATATGCCCTGGTGGTTCCCGATGCTAATACGGTCTATCATGTAAGAGCCAGCATTGGTAAATGCAATAGCTCGGATAATATTTCGGTAAGAGTGGTTCCTTATCCTAAAGCGAACGCCGGAAATGACACCGCTATATGTTTTCCTAAAAGCTTTCAATTGCATGCTACAGGCGGAAGTATCTATTCCTGGTCGCCGCCGAATTTTTTAAATAATTCGAAAATTGCAAATCCAATTTCTTCTCCGCAGGAATCGGTAAGATATGTAGTGCAGGTAAATGATGTATTGGGTTGCCCTAAACCTGTTTTTGACACGGTAATCGTAAAGGTGGAAAAGCTGGTAGCCGAAGCCGGCCCGCGCGATACTTCTATTGTGGTAGATCAGCCGCTTCAATTGAACGGATCTGGCGCAGATTTTTATGAATGGTCTCCGCCTTCCGGCTTAAACGATCCGGACATTTCAAACCCTGTGGCACTTTTATCTGATAGCGATAGCATACAATATATTTTGAAGGTGACAAGCGTTGCAGGTTGTGAGGCCAGGGATACAATCAATGTTAAAGTCTTTAAAGTAAAACCGGATCTTTTTGTGCCCAATGCTTTTACACCCAATGGTGATGGCATGAACGATGTTTTTATGCCGATACCCGTGGGAATGAAATCGCTGACCTACTTTAAAGTTTATAACCGGCTGGGGCAACTAATTTTTTCCACCAACAAAATAAATAAAGGCTGGGATGGCAATTTCAAAGGAAGTCCGCAAAGTTCCGGTGTATTTGTATGGACAGCGCAAGGGATAGATTATCTCGATAAAACAATTACTAAGAAAGGAAATGTAACGCTTATCAGGTAGACATTTTTTATTCAGGATAATGACACGAGAACTAAAAACAGGAATCCCTGATAATTGTTTGTTTACTATAAAATCAAAGATTCCTATTTTCTTTGAGCATCAGCTTATTTTTTAAAATAGCTAATTCCCCAAAAATCATATCGTTTATACATCCCCGGTAGTTCTGAAGAAAATGTATTCCAGTCCTTGCTGTCCTTAGGTGACCAAACCACTTCGCTCAAAGCGCTTATTCGTGGGAAGATCATGTATTCTACCTTTTGCGGATTGGCCATATATTCTGTCCATACATTTCCCTGTGCGCCTAAAATATAGCGCGCCTCAGAAGCATCAAGTTCTTTTGGTATTGGTTCATAGTTGTAAACTTTATCCAATGGAAGAAATCCGCCAATGGTAAGGCTATCATCATTTTTCGTTTGCGAATAATCAAGATAGCAATAAGTGGTTGGCGTCATTATTACATCATGGTGTTGCTTAGCGGCTTCTATTCCTCCTTTCTCGCCGCGCCAGCTCATTACCGTGGCATTAGGCGCCAGGCCACCTTCCAGTATTTCATCCCAGCCGATAATGCTTCTTCCTTTGCTGTTTAAATATTTTTCTATCCGTTGAATAAAATAACTCTGCAATCCGTGCTCGTCTTTTAAATTTTTATCTTTTATTAATTTCTGACAAAATTCAGATCGTTTCCAATAATCTTTCGGGCATTCGTCGCCACCGATGTGAATGTATTTCGAAGGAAACAAAGCAATTACTTCATCCAGCACATTTTCTAGAAATGTAAAGGTGTATTCTGAAGGGCAAAACACATCCGGAAAAACGCCCCATGTTTGCTGAACCTGTTTGCCCTCGCGGCTTCCGCTCCATGGAGTTTTGTCGGATATTGCAGTAGGTTCATTAGGAAAACAACTCAGTTCCGGATAAGCCGCGATAGCGGCAGAGGCATGTCCTGGCATTTCTATTTCAGGAATAATAGTGATGTAGCGATCCTGCGCATATTTTACTATTTCTTTTATTTGTTCCTGAGTATAAAAACCGCCTTCACGTGTATCATCATTTCCAGTGCCGGGATGATGTCCGATGATGGTTCCATTTCTATATGCACCCACAGAAGTTAAGCGCGGATATTTTTTTATTTCAATTCTCCAGCCCTGGTCTTCAGTTAGGTGCCAGTGAAACGTATTATATTTTTGATAAGCAAGAAGATCAATATATTTTTTTACAAAATCAACATCAAAAAAATGCCGACCTACATCCAGGTGCATTCCACGATATTGAAAACGCGGATAGTCATTAATAACTAATTGCGGTATTTCAAAACTGACGTTTCCGTCTGTTGGTTTTTCGGGCGGTAAAAGTTGAAGAAGGGTTTGAACACCGTAAAATAATGCTTCATTGCTTATTCCGCTGATATTGATTTCACTGGCTTTCACTGATAAATTATATTCATCTTTTTTTCTTTCATCAGGTTTCAGTAAAGCAAGAATTATTGCATTTTTAATATTTTTAGAAGGAGAAATATTTTTTATCGGAAGTGTAAATCCATACAATTTTTTAAGATATACGTTCAGCATATCCGCTACATGCTCAGCGCTTTTATTAGTAATGACAGTTGTTTTAGAATTGAGATTAAAATTACCTGAATGCATTTCCAGTGATACCGGTTTTGGTATTATGACAACATCATTTTGTCCAAAGGTTAGGCTACCCGTGAGCATAAGTGTAATTACAAATAAATTTTTCATGTAAAATTTTTTAAGTGAATTTTGAAACCACGAAGACCAAAATACAATTTTAATCTTCAAAGTCTAAAAAGAAATTCTTATTTTTTGTTTGTTTACTGCCCGGAAAATTTCAAAAGTTATTTTTCAGTTTCCTAAAGTTGGCTATTTTAAAACAGGAATTACAATTTTTGATGCATGATCTTTATCGTGATAAATATGTATTGTTGATTTTTGAAAATCGCTTTCATTAGCGTCAGGAATGCGCATAAATTTTTGTGGATTCATATCCACCAGAGGAAACCAACTACTTTGAACCTGCACCATAATCCGGTGTCCTTTTTTAAAAGTGTGGCAAACGTCATTCAGATTTATTTTTACATCACTTATTTGTCCCGGAACAAAAGGTTCAGGATGAACATAATCATTTCTGAATTTTCCGCGCATTACTTCTGCCCGAACAAGACGCTGAAAGTTACCACTCACGGGATCTTTTGTTGGATTGACTCCATTGATTTCGTCGGCCGGAACCACATCAATCAGCTTCACTATAAAGTCTGCATCGGTTGTGGAAATGCTTGCAAACAGATCAGCCAAAATATTCCCGGCAATCGTAACATCATCAATCAAAGCCGGCGATTCATAAACCAATACATCATTTCTTGAGGCGGCAAACCTTTGGTCTTCCACCATGTATTCATTATTTCTTCTTCCCTGAACTTTAGCAGTGTACGGAACCGGATTTGAAGGATCACTAATGTATTCATCAAAGCTGTTTTTAATGTTATTTTTTTTGGTGGATAATTTTTTATCAGCATCAAGATAGTAATTTACTTCAGAAATATTGGTTGGAGGCCACTGATTAAAATGCTTCCATTCATTGGATCCGGTTTCAAAAACAGTTGCCTCTGAAGTATTCCATTTCCCTTTGTCTTTCAGAAAATAATTGAAGAATACAGTTTGCAAACTATCCTGAAAATATTGGCTCGTATTACTTCCAAAGTCATACGTGCCAAATTTATTCCAACCGTTTCTTGCCCATGCGCCATGCGTCCATGGGCCCATTACGAGGTAATTGTTATTTACGGGACTTTGTTTTTCTATCGCTTTGTAAGTATGTAATGCGCCAAAAAGATCTTCGGCGTCAAACCAGCCACCGACAACAAGTGTAGGGATTTTTATATTTTTTAAAAATGGCCTGATGTTTCGTTTTTGCCAGTAATCGTCATAAGTGTCATGGGCGAGATATTCGTTCCAGATATAGCTGCGATTATTAAAATATTTTTCGGATTGGGTGTTTTTTACCGGCCCAAGATTTAAAAAAAATTGATACACATCACTTGTTTTTGTATCAAACATAGAAGAACCATAATCTTCGGTAGGGCCATTTCTTTCCTTCCCAAAATAATTCATAAACATAAAATTATCCAGCAAAAAAAATGCCCCATTATGATTGGCATCATCACCAATAAATTCATCTGTAACCGGTGCTTGTGGACTAACAGCTTTAATTGCAGGATGTGCTGCGGGTAAACTTGCCGTTGCATAAAACCCGGGATAAGAAATTCCGTATAAACCAACACGACCATTATTATTCCCAATGTTTTTTAAAAGCCAGTCAATTGTGTCATACGTATCGCTGCTTTCGTCAACTTGTGTTTTATCTTTTTTGTTGGCGATGTAAGGCGTTACTTCTTTATTATGCCCTTCGCTCATGTAACGGCCACGCACATCCTGGTAAGCGAAAATATATTTTTCGTTCATCAATGTTGTATTTGGCCCCAATCTTCTTGCGTAATTATTTTCTCCATAAGGTGCCACAGAGTAAGGGGTACGTTCCATTAAAAAAGGATATTTTTCTGACCGATCTTTTGGAAGGTAAATGATGGTGTATAATTTTATGCCGTCGCGCATCGTAATGGTAGTGTCTATTTTTGTATAATTTTCTTTTACAAAATCAGCAGATTGGCCAAACGACGGCACGTTAATTAAAAAAAATAAAAACTGAAATATTTTTTTCATTTACTTGGATTTTATCAAAATGAAACGTGTTCTGGCATTTTCTTTTAGTAAATTACATAGTTACTTTAATACGGGCAGTATAATTTTAGAAGCATGTTCTTCATCATGGTAGATTCTGATATTTGCTTTCTGAAAATCGCTGTCGTCTGCTTTATAAATATCCATAAATTTTTGTGGATTGCGGTCAGCCAAAGGGAACCAGCTACTTTGAATCTGGATCATGATTCTGTGTCCCTTTAAAAAAGTATGCGCTACATCGGGCAGTTCCCACTTCACTTCAGTTATTTGTCCCGGAACAAATGGTTCGGGCTTCTCAAAACTATTTCTGAATTTCCCTCTCATAATTTCTCCACGAACGAGCATTTGATAGCCGCCCATTGGGTAGGGTATCCTCTTAACTTCATCCATGGATGGAGGCGTAGGAGAATCATAATTAAAATCATCAGGAAATACGTCAATCAATTTCACAACAAAATCAGCATCAGTAGTGGAGATTGATGTCATCAGATCCGCAATTACTGGCCCGGCAAGAGTTACATTGTCATTTAATATTTCAGTTTCATAGGTTAAGACATCAGGCCGGCGAGAAGCAAACCGCTGGTCGTCTGTCATATATTCTCTTGTTCTTTGGAAATGTACATCCTGTGTGTAAGGCACCGGATGAACCGGATCGCTTGTGTATTCGTCAAAAGCATTTGTGTTCTTTGGCTTTTTATCCAATGATAAATTTCCAT
>JAHEZA010000660.1:0-647 GCA_023251335.1 Chitinophagaceae bacterium
TAATTTTGGTGGAATAAAAGGCGCGGCGGCTGTAATGATTATTTTATCAAAAGGGCCGTAAGTGGATAAGCCTTCAAATCCATCGCCATAAAAAAATTTTATACCGGGATATTTGGATTTCAGGATAAACGATTTATTCTGTTCGTACAATTTCTTTTGACGTTCTATTGTAAAAACAGAAGCGCCCATCTCTGCCAGTACCATTGCCTGGTAAGCGCTACCGGTTCCTATCTCTAATATTTTCTCATAAGGCTTTACTTCTAAAAGCTGGGTTTGATAAGCAACTGTATAAGGCTGCGAAATCGTTTGTCCTTCACCGATAGGAAACGCCCTGTCCTGGTAAGAAATGTGTTCCAGCGCGGTATCCATAAAATAATGGCGCGGAATATTCATCATCGCCTCCAGGACATTTTCATCAGTAATTCCTTTATCCCTTATGGAATCTATCAGCTTCTTTCTAAGTCCTTTATGCCGGTAAGTATCTTCAAACTTTCGCATGAGTGCAAGTTAGAAAATTTGGGGTTATCAACGGATGAAGAAATATAAAGGATGAAATTCGAAATCATTTCCCTGGATAAGAAAATCATGAAAAATACCTTCATAAATCAGGACGGATCGCCCCTTGAGGAGACGATGCCTGAACAGGT
>JAHEZA010000660.1:657-2048 GCA_023251335.1 Chitinophagaceae bacterium
TGAACAGGTAGTATTTTTAATCAGCAAACAAATAAATACTCTGAACTTTTGCTTTAATTCTCTCATTATTTAATAATGGATAAGGATTCAAAAAAATATTTATTTATAAAATATAAGATGTATTTTGAATCTGGTTTTACTAACTCAATAGTAAAAATACTATCCCCCTCCGAAAGCTGAAAATCCCGGTATCAATTGTTCTCATTATTATTTATTAATCAAAAAATGATTTTGATATGGGAAGATTTTTACAACCAGCCAGCTTTTTGCACCGCCTTATTTCAAATTCATTCAGGGTATCGGACTCATCAGCGCCATTTCATCTTCGGCATTTTTCATTGGTGTTATTGTTTTGTTTGGGCGGCGATGCAGACTGTGATTTTATTGATAAAAATTTTGCATCAGCAAAAGTTAATTATGATGCGCACTTTTCCATGGTTTCCGAAAATAATTTTTCGGTATTCACATCTTCATCGGATTATTTCAGGAGCAGGCAAAGTGGAAACTGGTCAGCGCTTGCTACCTGGGAATCTTCAGATGATAATGCTAACTGGCAATTAGCTACTGAAGTGCCTACAAAGGATGCTAACACGATTACGATTCAAAGCGGGCATACAGTAAATGTCAATAGTTCTGTAACGCTCGACCAGACTGTGATTGCCGGAATATTGGAATTGCAGACTGGAGGAATTTTAAACATTAATGATGAGATAGGAGATGATATTTTTATTTCTGCAAATGGCGTTTTTCAGATTGTAAGTAATAGTTCATATACTACTTCAATCTTACAAAATAGCAATGCAAATATTCATGTTGCTACCAACGGAAAAATATTAATAGGGAATGGCGGGAGTGTTGGCACGGGTTATGAAAATTTTGCTACATCGTTAGTAAATGTATGGGATGATAAATCTGTTTATGAATTTAATAGTAGCGTTACATTTTCAGTATCTAATCGTAGTTTTTTCCCAAATGTTTCATCAACAGTGATACCAATCTTTAGAGTTAAAAAGGTTTCTGCAACAATAATAAATTCCCCACAGGATTTTACCATTAATGGATTATTTGAAATAGAAACAAATGTATCTTTTTCAGGAACTGGCAAGAAGAATATTAGAGATGGGATAAAAGGAGATGCCACACTTTCTCAATTGACTCCGGGTATTGGTAAACTTTATCTGAAAGGCCAAAGTGCTATTTTAGATGGGATCTCTTTAAAAATAGTTTTATCGCAATCAATGGATCTGTCTCCGAATACTGTTATCCCTCTTGCAGCGAACGTAATAGTTTCAGGAGCTAATCTTAATAATAATACCGCTTTAAATGTATTTACAATAAATGGAACATTAGATGTAACAACTAATGGGGTCAGCAATACTAATGGTTCAGTA
>JAHEZA010000661.1 GCA_023251335.1 Chitinophagaceae bacterium
ACAAACCATCAGAAAATTCGGCAGCATTACCTTTATTGACTTGCGCGATCGGTATGGAATTACACAACTTCTTTTTAACGAGGGGCTTACGGGGCAACTAGATAACAATCCATTGGGAAGGGAATTTGTGATCCAGGTAAAAGGAATCGTTTCAGAAAGAAGTAATAAAAATCCTAATATTCCGACCGGAGATATAGAAATTTTAGTTTCAGAATTTAAAGTATTGAACAAATCGGCTGTTCCTCCATTTACTATACAGGACGAAACGGACGGAGGAGATGATATCAGGATGAAATACCGGTTTTTGGATCTGAGAAGAAATGCGGTAAAGAAAAATATTGAATTGCGGTATGCAGTAAACCGTGCTACCAGAAATTATTTACACCAGAATAATTTCATAGATATCGAGACGCCTTTTTTAATAAAATCAACTCCTGAAGGAGCAAGGGATTTTGTGGTGCCAAGCCGTATGAACGCAGGAGAATTTTATGCGCTTCCGCAATCGCCACAGACCTTTAAGCAATTGCTGATGGTAAGCGGCTACGACCGTTATTACCAGATAGTAAAATGTTTTCGTGACGAAGATCTTCGCGCCGACAGGCAGCCCGAATTTACTCAGATAGATTGTGAGATGTCTTTTGTGGAACAAGAAGATATTCTTCAAATGTTTGAGGGATTGGTGAAATTTATTTTTAAAGAAGTTAAAAATATTGATTACAACGAACCGGTTGAGAGAATGAGTTGGGAAGATGCGATGTGGAATTATGGAAATGATAAACCGGATATCAGGTTTGAAATGAAGGTAAAAAATCTGAAATCTGAAAATAAGATTTTTCTTGAAACATTGAAAGACAGTCAATTTGCAGTATTCAATGATGCAGAAACGATCGTGGCTATTGCTGTACCCGGATGCAGCGATTATTCAAGAAAGCAAACTGATGAATTGGTGGAGTGGGTAAAGCGTCCGCAAATAGGAATGAAGGGATTGGCATTTATAAAAAATAATATTGATGGCACTTTGAAAAGCAGTTTTGATAAATTTCTTAATGAAGATCAATTAAAGGAATTTACTTCTTTCTGTGATTCTAAATCAGGTGACCTTATTTTAATTCTTGCCGGAAAGGAAGAGCGCACGAGGAAGGCCATCAGCGATTTGCGCTTATACATGGCGGATAGATTGGGTTTGCGCAAATCTGAAGAATTCAAGCTTTTATGGGTTACCGATTTTCCTTTATTTGAATATGATGAAGAGGGAAACCGCTGGGTAGCGCGTCATCATCCATTTACTTCGCCCAAGCCGGAAGATGTTGCGGTGATGATCAACAATAATCCATTGATTGAAAATGCGGAAAAATATTTGGAACATCCTTATTCAAAGATCAAAGCCAATGCGTACGACATGGTGTTGAACGGTAATGAAATTGGCGGAGGCTCTATCAGAATTTTCCAAAGAGATTTGCAGGAAAAAATGTTTGCCGCTTTAGGGATGAGCAAAGAAGAAGCGCAACATAAATTTGGATTCCTTCTCGGCGCTTTTGAGTATGGCGCCCCGCCTCATGGTGGTATTGCGTTTGGCTTCGATAGATTGTGTGCTATTCTTGGCGGCAGCGAATCTATCCGTGATTTCATTGCATTTCCGAAAAACAATAGCGGAAAGGATGTGATGATAGATGCGCCTTCTACTATAGATGACAAACAGTTGGAAGAATTGCAGATTAAATTAGATTTGAAATAAGTTTTTAGCAAAAGCTATATTTCCGAAGGGTACTTCTTCTTAACGATTTGAATTCTTAAGATTATCTTCTCCCTTTTTCCTTTTAAATTTGCCCAATGCCTGAGAAGACGCAGAAAAAAAAGTTATTGGAGCTTAGCGGTTTACGGAAAGTTTTTTCTTATGCCTTGCCGTACCGGGATAAAATCTATCTTTCTATTTTTCTTTCCATTATTCTCGCGGTTCTTTCACCGTTGCGGCCTTACTTCATTCAATTAACGGTCAACGATTTTATCGCTGATAAAAATATGCATTGGCTGATACTGATTACCATTA
>JAHEZA010000662.1 GCA_023251335.1 Chitinophagaceae bacterium
CCGGCCTTTGGATACATTCCGCTTAATTCTCCATAACTCACAGCGGCGGTCAACGTCATAAAGCCGGTAATCAACCAGGCAGCCAGTAACCAGCCTGCACTGCCCATATCTTTCAACATATCGGCACTTACTATAAAAATACCCGAACCAATCATAGATCCGGCAACGATCATGGTTGCGTCAAACAAACTTAAGGATGGCTTAAAGGAGGTATGCTGTTCTGTCATAAGCAGTATTAATTTTTAGGATTGGAAAGTAAAAAATATGGGTTAAAAAAAAAGCCCGTTATTGAAACGGGCTTGAAGATATATAAATTGATTGAATTATTGCCAGTAGTGCTATTTCATTTTATTATTAAGGCCCTTAACAATCTCTGAAGTAATGTTTAAAGTAGAATCTTTGTAAAGTAAGTAATCCAACCCTGTGCCGGTCGTAAATATCATGGTGTACATTTTTTCCTTATTGTATTCATTCATAAAGTCTTTAAGTTTTCCCTGCATGTCTTCCATAATCCTTGCTCCTTTTTCAGCCAGTTTCTGTCCCTTCTGCTGTTTAGCCTGTTCGATTTCCTGTTGTCTTTGTCCCAGTTTTTGCTGGAACGCTTCTGCCTCCTGCTGGGTTATAGCGTTCCCCTTTTTTAAAAAATTATCCCTCGCGGCTGCCAGTTCACGATAAGCATTTTCGTATTCATTCGCTATCACTCTTTGCTCCGCCTCAAGTTCTTTTTTTCTTTGACGGATAAAATTGACATTATTATTTAGCGAATCTAATTCTACATAGGCAAAAACAACTCCTTTACCGGTTGCTGACATTGTATCATGGGAAACAGGACTGGCAACGGCATTTTTCATTGGCGCCTTTTTATTACCGGCAAAATGCAGGTAATATAAAAAGCCAACTGCAATTAATAATACAATATTTAATACAAAGGAGAATTGTTTCATGCGTGATTTTTTGTTTGCGGCAAGATAGTTAGATTGCGAGATTTTGCAATAAAAACATGCGAAGTTTTAGGAAAGGGTTAACAGCCCATCCCCACGTAGATTCATTCAATATGAATATTATGCTAAAGCCCCGTCCCGAAAGGAAGGGGTGGGAAGGTTTCAATGTTGCCTACATGGAAAATATTTTTTCCATGAGCTATATTTCTTGAAATTAAAAAAACCGCAACATTGCTGCTGCGGTTTTTTAATTATTGTTATTGGATGCTACTTCACTTCTTCAAACTCAGCATCTGTCACGTTTTCTGTATTTGCATTGCCATCACTGTGCGGTTGTTGAGCGCCTGCATTGTCCTGGGGCTGCGCAGTTCCATCACCCTGTGTGGCTTTGTACATTTCTTCGCTGGCTGCTGTCCATGCTGCATTCATTTCTGCTACTGCAGGATCAATTGCTGCTACGTCCTGTAATTTGTGTGCTTCCTTCAATTTAGCCAGGGCTGCTTCAATCGGTGCTTTTTTATCGGCACTGATTTTATCGCCATATTCTTTCAGTTGTTTTTCTGTTTGGAATATCAAACTGTCTGCCTGGTTTATTTTTTCTATCTTTTCTTTTTCTAATTTATCACTTGCTTCGTTGGCCTTGGCTTCGTTTCGCATTTTTTCGATATCTTCCTTACTTAAGCCGCTACCCGCTTCAATACGAATGTTGTGACTCTTTCCAGTGCCTTTATCCTTTGCCGTTACATGAAGGATACCGTTGGCATCAATATCAAAAGTAACTTCTATCTGAGGTACGCCACGCTGTGCAGGTGGTATATCGGTTAAATTAAATTTACCCAAACTCTTATTTTGATTGGCTAAAGGCCTTTCTCCCTGTAATACATGAATCTCTACACCCGGCTGGTTATCACTGGCAGTGCTAAATGTTTCTGATTTTTTAGTCGGAATAGTCGTATTGCTTTCAATCAGCCTGGTCATAACGCCACCCATTGTTTCAATACCCAGGCTTAAAGGAGTAACATCCAGCAGTAACACATCTTTTACATCACCGGATAATACACCTCCCTGGATAGATGCTCCAATAGCAACAACCTCATCCGGG
>JAHEZA010000177.1 GCA_023251335.1 Chitinophagaceae bacterium
TCGCCATTTTCTACAAACCATTTTTCAGTACCATTTATTTTCCAGCCCGTAAGGTCGTGGCCGTTGAACAGCGGTACAAAATCCTGAGCGCTGGACAAGGAGGAGATTGCTAAAAGGAAAGCAACAAAACAAAAAGTTTTTTTCATGCATAATAATTTTAGGTGGTATTCAAAAATAGGCTTTTATGTTTTAAAGTGCCTGATTCTTATTATTTCCAGTAAAGAAACAAATAACCCGAATTTCTGTTTATGGTTTATTACTCACCACACTCATTTCTGTTCTCCTGTTCAGAGCCCGTCCCTGTTCAGTTTCGTTAGATGCAACAGGGTTTGTTTCGCCAAAACCTTTATACGACAGCCTGTCTTTATTGATGTTTTTTGATACCAGATAATTTATCACAGAAATAGCGCGTCCTTCAGAGAGTTTTAAATTATCAGCAGGCTTTCCTACATTGTCAGTATAACCGCTGATTAAAATTTTCATGTTTGGATTTTCATTCATCAACTTTACTACATTATCCAGTTCGGCTATGGATTGTGGTTTAAGATCAGTTTTCTTGGTATCAAAAAATACATTTTTCAAAATTACTTTCGCATTGGCCTCAATTGGTTCGAGAGGAATATCTGCGGTGAAAACAGAATCAGGAAAAGTCCCACGCATGTTATAGTTAGCGGAATAAAATAAATATCCTTTGCGATTAACATTAAACGCATAATCCTTTCCCAAGGGAAGTGTAATTAAATAATTTCCATCTTCATCTGTTTGAATTTTACTTACCTGTTGTCGTGTATCTACGTCAGTCAACATCAATGTTGATGGCAAACCAGCCTTGGTTTTATTATCATATACTTTCCCTTTCACCCATAAAGTTCGCAAAGGGCGTAGGTCACTACGTAAATCAAATGTATAAATATCCAATCCGCCTTTCGAATCTTTTTTATCGCTGGCATAGTAAGCGGTTTTCCCATCTGCAGTCACGATTAGAGATCCTTCATCATCTATTGTGTTTACCGGATAGCCAAGGTTTTCTGGGATACCCCATTTGCCATCCGCTGATTTTCGTGCTACAAAAAGATCAGAATTATTGCTATAACCGGGTAAGCCATTGGAATTGAAATATAGTGTTTGATTATCTGCATGAATAAATGGCGTGCCTTCATCGCCGGAAGTGTTGATGCCAGGGCCGAGATTTTCAGGCACACTCCACATTCCACGATCATCTCTATGGCATACCCAGATGTCTGCTCCGCCAAATCCTCCGGGCCTGCTGCTGCTAAAATAAAGGTCTCTTTTATCTGGCGAAAGCGATGGCGAGGAATCCCAGAATTCCGAATTTACATTTCTTCCCAGGTTTTGTGGCTCGCTCCATCCGTTTTTGGTGAGATAGGAAATGTAAAGATCGCAACTTCCAAAACCATTGGGCATATTGCATCCTGTAAAAACAAGCCATTCGCCATCCTGCGAAATATTTTGTGCGCCTACGTTAAAATCAGGTGAATTAATTTTTCCAATCAGAGGAAATGCATCACTCCAGTTTCCATTTGCATCGTCACTTTCATAAAACGTTTCTTTATTATCGAGTCTTCTTGTAAAAATTAATTTTTCGTTATCAATAGTGAGCGAAGGAAAATATTCCAGTGCGCTCGTGTTAATGCTGTCGCCGAGATTTTTTGGTGCAAAAACGTAACCGCTATCAGGATGCGATTTGGCATAATCAATCGCAAATTGATACGTTCTTTTTCGGAACTCGCCGGCTTTTATACTTCTTTCATTAATATTGGGAGATAATAAAAAAATATCCACTGCTTTTAATGCATCATTGAACCGCCCACTCCCTGCAAGCGATATGGAGTAGGGAAGAAAATAGTCCCTTGTATAAACTGAATCAAGAGAGAATGCTTTTTCAAAAAAAGATACAGAAGATGAGTAGTCTTTCATTTGCGCATTGATACCAGCCAGTGATAAATAAGCATCAACAAATTTTGGATCTATCTCTAATGCTTTATTGATCATTTTAATGGAATTTTCATAATCCCCATTCCGCGCTTTGCTGATCGCTAATTCATAGACCGTGGTGGCATTATGATCCACTTTTTCAGGATCGTACCATTGAGATTTTGAATGTAAAAAACAGGAAAGCAAGAGGAAAACAAGAAGCGCTTTTTGCATTGGATCAATTTATTTAAAAGTAAACGAATTTCCGTTGTTATTATTTAACGGGTTGTTATTTCTTAAAAGATCAACGGAACTGAACGCGGCATCTGATATTTTGCTCTGCAACTAACCTTAAATGAGACCTTGAGTAAGAAGCGCCGGGATGAAACCAAGGAATTGAATTCCACAAATTGTATCATTAAATTTTAATAGTCCTTTTTCATAAATTGCAATCAACTGCTGACTGGTAAAATAGATGGCAATAACAATCGCAATTTCAATTTTTGTATTGTTATTGGGAGAAATTATTTTCGTTGTAAATTTAATTGCAGGATCATTTAAACGAAAGACTTGAAAAATATGTCTCCCCGGTAAACGAAGAAAAACGCGAAATTCTTATTTATAAAAACCGGATCAATCCAGGATAACTTTACTCTGCCGGAGTAATAATAATATTCCTGTAATCAATCGGCCCATGATCGCCCTGTAAGAATATTGGGCCTGGCGCTCCTTCATCACTATCAAGCGCACCGCCGGTAATTCCGGGTATCGCCTGGTTGCAAATAATTTCCTTACCGTTCGCTACTATGGTTACCATTCGTCCTATTAATGTGATATCAAATGATTGCCATTCGCCAGGCGCTTTGGCTGCCATTTCGCTCGGTGTCAAAAATCCATAGACGCCCCCCAGCAATACATCAGAGGGTTCCATTCCTTTGCTGTCTATCACCTGCACTTCGTAGCGTCCGCGCAGATAAACGCCACTGTTACTTTCCGCAGGATAACGAAATTCGATATGCAATTTAAAATCTTTAAAGGTTTCATTGGTTACCAGATTAGAACCGGAGTGAGGGCTTCTTAGCATGCCTGATTCTGCTTTCCATTGATTAGCTCCCATTGCATGCCAGTGTTTCAAATCGGTTCCATCAAAAAGATGAATCGGTTTGCCCCATACCGGTTTTTTATCTCTTATTAGCAACGGTGCTCTTTTGCCCGTCCATTGATAGGTTTTTCCATTGGGAAACGTCATAGTGCCTTTTAGCATATCGTTTTCCAAAGTGCCTTCCACTTTCAAATCGTTCGGTTCGTTTTCCCATTGTGGTGGTATAGAAAAACTCAATTTTCCGTCTTCAAGATAAATCCTGGAAATAGGACGGGCGCTACCGCCTGTGCCTACGAAACGGCCCACGAGCATACGCAATCCTGAGTGACGAATTTCCAGCCAGGAAGGCGCTGGCTTGCCATCCATATCAATAGTAATATCCCACCGGCCTTGAATAGCCACTGAATCGGATGCCCCATTTTTCGGATCATTTGCTTTAGCCGCAGATGTTGAAAGCATTAATAGAATAAAGCACATCATGTAAACAGGCATTGCATTTTTTCGTTGCAAAATTATTTCTTTCATCGTTTTTATTTTTAAATTTCTATCAAAATTAAATAACCAGGATAATTATAACTTAATCACAACATAAGAAAATTTTTTTACCAAACGCTACATCATCTTTACATTTTTGTAATTCATACCCGGAAAACCTTTTACGAAATAAGTTTTCCGGGTATTTGTTGCTTTACTGTCACGCAGCAGCCAAATTGAAGAAACATTTCTTCAGTACCTCTTTTTGAAATTTGTTTATTTGGTATAAATAATTTTTTTATAAATTTAAAGATGAAATTAACTGAAAACGGCATGCTGAAAAACGAACGCCATGCGTTTATTATAAAGCAGATCAACCTCCACAATAAGGTATTATCAAACCAGTTGAGCGCACAGATGGAAGTTTCCGAAGACACGGTAAGGCGAGACCTTGCTGAGTTGGCCGATGCCGGTCTTTTACTGAAAGTACATGGAGGCGCTTTATCAAAATCATACCACTACCTGATGCACAAAAATTTTGTTTATGCACAGGAAAAGAAGCAAATAATTGCACGCAAAGCAGTAAAACTCATCAAAAACGGAATGGTAGTCCTTACTGCCGGCGGCACTACGATGATCGAAATGATACAAATGATTCCTGAAAAAGTGGAAGCGACCTTTTTTACTGTGAGCCCGTTGATGGCGTTGTTACTTGCAAAGCGCCCACTGATCACCGTTATTCTTTTGGGTGGGGAAATAGACCATGCCGGGCAGATAACTGTTGGTGAAAAAACAGTTAGTGAACTGTCAGAAATAAAAGTGGATTTATGTTTCCTGGGTGTTAATGGTATAAACGCTAAAGCCGGCCTCACCGAAGTAGATTGGAAAGTAGCACAAATTAAAAAGGCTATGATAAAAAGCGCCTCAAAACTGGTTGTATCGACTATTTCAGAGAAACTGGATTCTGAACATAAAATGCACCTGTGTAATATAAACAAGATAGATTACCTGATTACGGAGTTAGACCCTGAAGATAAGAGACTCGCTGTATTTGGACAAAATACCAGTATTTTATAATGATCAGCAGAAACTGGCGGCGGGTTGGGGCTTCATGTTTGTCCTATCTTTATCAACTTTTTTTTATTGTCTTTCCATTCACTAATTTTTTTAAAAGAAATTTTCAGTCAGCATTTCAAATCCGTTTTTTTTACAATGCTTATATTCAGACCATGACAAGCGAATTCCTGTTTATAATTCCTTAATGGTTTCTGCGAATAATCTGGAAAGCTTTTCGTCAGCTTTGGCTGCGACCGCTATTATCTCAGCAAAACTTACCGGCTTTAAATTATCGGGATCACATTCGTCTGTAACAACTGAAACAGCTACACAAGGAAGTTGCAGATGATTGGCAGCAATCACTTCGGGCACTGTGGACATTCCAACCAAATCAGCTCCAATAATTTTCAAATAGCGATATTCTGCTTTTGTTTCCAGATTTGGCCCATTAACTGCAGCATAAACGCCTTTCTTTAAATCCAGGTTTAATTCAGATGCTTTTTGCAATAATTCATTTTTCAAAACAGGATCATAAGGCTCGTTCATATCTGGAAAGCGAGAACCTAATTCATCATAGTTTTTCCCGGTCAATGGATTTCCTGACTGCAGGTTGATGTGGTCGTCTAATAAAACCAAATCTGCTTTTCTAAAATTAAGATTGATACCACCGGCTGCATTGGATAAGAAAAGATATTTTACTCCCATTAATTTCATAACTCTTATCGGGAATACAATTTGCTGCATGGTATAGCCTTCATAAGAATGAAAGCGGCCCTGCATGATCAGTACATTTTTATTTCCAATTGTTCCATAAACAAGATGGCCTTTATGAAATTCAACAGTAGAAACACAAAAACCCGGAATTTCCGTGTAAGGAATTGTTTGTTTTATATCCACATAATCCAAAAGATGACTGAGCCCTGTTCCCAGAACAATTCCTATTTCAGGATGGGTAATTTCTTTTTGAATTAAATATTCTTTTGCTTTTTGAAATTCGTTCATGTGTTTGATTTCGGGATAGTTTTTATATTATTTCGTTTTATCGATCCAAAAGCTGTAAGGTTCTGCCGAAAGGACTTTCACATTCTTCCGAAGAAAAGGCGATATAGCACTTACATTTTAGAAAGTGCTTTATTGTAAGCTTTCTCTATTTCCTCATTAGATTCTGCCAGGCTTGCACTTGAAAGACGTTTCTTTGTATTAGCGTTAAAAAAATAGAGCATTCCTGTAGCAGGATTCTGCTCTGCAAAATCATAAATGCCGGCTTTTTGGAGCGTTTTTCTGGAAGCACTAATCGTCTTTTTATCCGAAAGGTCATTCAGTAATATTTGCACTTCTTTGTTTTCCTGTATCATGGGCATGATGTCTTTCGTAAACCGTTGGCCGTTGGCCTGGCATACT